>NZ_JBHYMK010000025.1:0-96883 GCF_042743065.1 Streptomyces sp. NPDC058872 | reverse complement strand
GGGACCTGCCGCGTCCCGGACCTCAGAAGCGGCGCTCCAGCACCTGGCCCGGCCAGTCGTCGACCACGAAGGCTTCCGTACGGGTGAAGCCCTGCCCCTCGTAGTACGCCACGAGCCGGCCCCCGCTGCCCGCGAAGCAGTCCACGCGGAGCAGCGACACCCCCTGGCGCCGGGTCTCCGCCGCCGCGTGCTCCAGGAGCGCCGCCCCCACCCCGCGGCCGTGGAACCGCGCGTCGGTCGCCAGCAGCCGTACGAACACCTCGGGCTCGGCGGCCGGCGGAACGTGCCGGCCGGGGTGCGGCGTCAGGGTCATCACGCCCGCCGGCTCGCCGTCGACCTCGACGATCCACGGATCGCCCTCGGCCGCCGTCCGTCGGACCTGCTCCACCGCCTCGGAGCGCTCGGAGAAGGGCTCGGTGCCCCACTGGGCGGTGATCCCCTTGCCGTTGAGCCAGACGACCGCGCTGTCGAGTACGGAAAGCATCGCGGGGAGGTCCTCCGCCCCGGCCTTGCGGATCTTCATGCAGCTCAGGCTAGTCGGTGCCAGACTTCTGGCATGAGGCTCTTCGCCGCCGTGGTGCCGCCTCCGGAGTGCCTGGACGAGCTGGGAGGCGTCGTCGACCGGCTGCACCGACTGCCCGGGGCGGACCGGCTCCGCTGGACCGCGAGGCCCGGCTGGCACCTCACCCTCGCCTTCATGGGAGAGGTCGAGGAAGCGCTCCTGCCCGAACTCCGGGCCCGACTGGCCAGGGCCGCGCACCGGACGCCGCCCTTCCCGCTGCGTCTGCACGGCGGCGGTCGCTTCGGACGCAGCGCCCTGTGGACCGGGATCGCCGGCGACCTGGACGCCCTGCGGCTCCTGGCCGAGCGGTCCGACGCCGCCGCGCGCCGGGCCGGGGTCCCGATGGAGGAGCCCCGCCGCTACCGGGCGCACCTGACCGTCGCACGGCCCCGCAAGGAGGGGGCGGTGGACCTACGGCCCTTCGTGGCGGAGCTCGCCGGCCTGGAGGGGGAGCGCTGGCGGGTGGCCGAGCTGGCCCTCCTCCGCTCGTACCTGCCGGTCAGCGGCGTGCCGGGGGAGCAGCCCCGGTACGAGACGGTCGGCACCTGGCCCCTTGAGGGCGGCGAGGAGGGTTCGGGTTAACCTCGAAGGGTGGACCCGAAGACCCGTAACCGGATCATGGCCGGCGTGCTCGTACTGATGTTCGCGATCATCGCGGTGGCGGCGGTGGTCGGTCAGTAGTTCCCGCACCCGCGCGGTCCGCCCGCCGCAACCGGGCGGCGCCGGGCGCGGAGGGCGGGGGCGCGCCCCCGCGACGTTGCCCGGCCCCCGCGACGACCCCGGTCGCCCCCCCCGGCGGCGGGTGGCCGCCACCCCGCCGGGGGCGACGGCCGGGCGACGGCGCCCGCCCGATCACCAGGCGAAGGCCTCCGGAGAGGGACCGGGGCCGGGGAAGATCTCGTCCAGGGACGACAGGAGTTCCTCGCCCAGCTCGACCTCCAGGGCGCGCAGGGCGCTGTCCAACTGCTCCGGCGTCCGCGGTCCGACGATCGGTCCGGTCACGCCGGGCCGGGTCAGCAGCCAGGCCAGCGCCGTCTCCCCGGGCTCCAGACCGTGCTTGTCGAGCAGGTCCTCGTACGCCTGGAACTTCGCCCGCACGGCCGGGTCGGCGAGGGTCTCCGCCGCCCGCCCCTCGGTGCGCCGCTTGCCCGCGGTCTCCTTCTTCAGCACGCCGCCGAGCAGTCCGCCGTGCAGCGGCGACCAGGGGATGACCCCGAGGCCGTAGTCCCGGGCGGCCGGGACGACCTCCATCTCGGCGCGCCGCTCGTAGAGGTTGTAGAGGCACTGCTCGCTGACCAGCCCCATCGTCCCGCGCCGGGCGGCTGCCTCGTTGGCCTGGGCGATCTTGTAGCCGGGGAAGTTGGAGGAGCCCGCGTACAGCACCTTCCCCTGCTGGACCAGGACGTCCACGGCCTGCCAGATCTCCTCGAAGGGGGTCAGGCGGTCGACGTGGTGGAACTGGTACAGGTCGATGTGGTCCGTGCGCAGCCGCTTGAGGCTGGCGTCGACGGCCCGTCGGATGTTCAGTGCCGACAACCGGTCCTCGTTGGGCCAGGGCTCGCCCCCGGGCGACATGGAGCCGTAGACCTTGGTGGCGAGGACCGTCTTCTCCCGTCGGCCGCCGCCCCGGGCGAACCAGCTGCCGAGGATCTCCTCGGTGCGGCCCTTGTTCTCGCCCCAGCCGTACACGTTGGCCGTGTCCACGAAGTTCAGGCCGGCGTCGAGTGCGGCGTCCAGGATGCGGTGGCTGGTCGGTTCGTCCGTCTGCGGACCGAAGTTCATCGTGCCGAGGACGAGTCGGCTGACCTTGAGTCCGGTGCGTCCGAGCTGCGTGTACTTCATGGGACACCAGCCAACTGCTTGGAGTCCGCTCGAAGCAAGGGGCCCTGCCGCAGGCGGGTGCCGGGGATCAGCCCGTGGCGTCCGGTCGCCGCAGCTGGGCGGTGACCCCCTGCCGGTCGATCTGGATCCAGTACTCGACGATGAGGCCGTCCTCGACCCGGTAGACCGCGCTGGTCACCGCCGTGACCGGCGCACCGGTCGGCGGGTGGCCGTCCACCGCCCCGACGTGCCGCCCCTGCTGCGTCCAACGGGCGTAGACCCGGTCCCCCTCGGCGATGAGCTCGTCCACGGTCAGGGCGAAGGCGCCGTACGCGTCGAGCATCTCCTGCACGTGCTCGGTGTACTGCTGCGGCGTCCGCTCCACGACGGTCGGCGCCTCCGACACGACCTGATGGGCCCGGACCCGGTCGGTCATGAAGCGGTCGGCCCGCTCGGGGTGCAGTCCCGAGCGCACCTGGAGGAGGAACTGGTGGACGGTTTCCTTGGCGTTGCTCATGGCCGAAGTGTGGCATTCCGCCGGGGCGGCGGGACGGGCCGGTGGTCGCGCCACAGCAGGCGGGGAGGGAGCACCCGACCACGGTGCACCTGCCGTGACCCCGGTCCGCCCCGGCGGCGCCCTTCAGCGGGCGGCCACCGGGAGCGGGTACCGGCCGCCCAGGCCCCACGCCCGGTGCATCGCGTCCGCGAAGGCCGCCGCCAGCTTGTGCTCGCCGTCGGGGCCCGGGTGGGTGCCGTCGTAGGTGTCGACCCGGAGGTCGTACGACTCCGGGACCTCCGCGAGCAGCAGCGGCGAGGCGGCGGTGTCCAGGTCGGCGACCGCCTTCGCGAGGAGTTCGTTGAAGCGGGCGCACTCGGCGGCGAAGGCCGCGTCACAGCCGGCGCGGACGTTCGGGATGACCGGCAGCAGGACGGCCCGGACGTGCGGGTTCGAGGCCCGGGCCGCGGCCACGAACGCCCGGACGTTCTCCTCCGTCTGATCGCTGTTGGTGTAGAAGCCCAGGTCGATCAGGCCCAGCGAGACCAACAGCACGTCCGCCCCGGTCGCCGTGACGGCCCCGCCGATCAGCGGCGCCATGTGCAGCCATCCCTCGCCCCAGCCGGCCAGGTGGCGCCGGGCCGCGGCGGGGAACGCCGGGTCGGGGTGCGCGTCGGAGGTCGGGGCGTCGGTGGCGGGGTCGTAGGTGCCGGAGCGCGGGCCGACGATCTCGTACCCGCCGGGGAGCGTCGCCTCCAGGTGCTCCCACATGCGGTAGCGCCAGGTCCAGTCGCCGGCGCGTCCGATGGTCATGCTGTCGCCGACGAACAGAAAACGCATGGTCACATCATCGCGGACGGCGTCCCGGAGCTCGACGTGATCCGGGACACGGGGGCGGCGGTCAGGCCAGGAAGGACGCCAGCCGGTCCACGAACCGCTCCGCGTCGTCGTGCCACGGGAAGTGCCCGGCCCCCGCCAGGACCGCCAGTTCCGCCTTCGGGAACAGCCCCGCGTACGCGGCGGCGGTCGGCACCGGGGTGTTGGCATCGCCCTCCCCGGCGACGACCAGCACCGGTCGTTCGAACGTCGCGAACACCGCACGCGTCACGGCCGGTTCGTAGGCGCCCTCGCTCCCGTAGACCGCGGCGGCCTCCCCGTTCCGCTGGTGCGCCACGGCCGCGTTCCGCTCCTGCGCGGCCTCGTCCCAGGTGCCGTGGAAGAACGGCGCGACCGCCGCGAAGGTCTCCGCCGTCCCCCGCCCCGCCGTCAGGTCCTCCAGTGCCGCGTACGCCTCCGCGAACCACGGTTCGCCGGCCCGCAGCCGCGCCGCCGCGAGGCGTTCCTCCCCGGTCGTTTCGATCCCGGGGGCCGCCGGGCCCGGGGTGACCAGCACGAGCCGGGCCACCCGCTCCGGGTGCCGGGTCAGGTACAGCGCGGCCAGGTTCGCGCCCGCCGAGTGCCCGAGCAGGTCGATCGCGTCGAGCCCCAGGTGCACGCGCAGCGCCTCGACGTCCGCGACGAGCCGGTCGCAGCGGTACGAGGACGGGTCCGCCGGCTCCGCCGAGCCGCCGCTGCCCCGCAGGTCGAGCCGGATCAGCGTGCGGTGGGCGTCGAGCCCGCCCAGGTCGCCGAGGTAGACGGAGTCCTGCACGGGGCCGCCCGGGAGACAGAGCAGGGGGGCGCCGGAACCGGAGGCGTGGTACGCGAGCAGGGTGCCGTCGGGAGCGGGGAAGGAGAGCATGGGCGTGACCATGACACCGCCTCCTCCGCTGGTCAAGCGGGTTTCCGCACCCCCGTGGCAGGCTTGATCCCATGCGATCTGCTCTGTGCGCCCTCGGCGCTGCCGCGGCCCTGGCGCTGCTCCCGGCCGGCCACGCCCGTGCCGAAGGGCAGGAACCCGACCGGGACTTCACGATCCAGGACTCCCGGATCACCGAGTCCAGCGGGCTCGCCGCCAGCCGGGCCCACCCCGGGATCTACTGGACGCACAACGACCAGGACGCCCCGCTGATCTACGGCGTCGACTCCCGCACCGGAAGGACCGTCGCGACCCTGACCATGGCCGGCGTCGGCACCCCGCGGGACATGGAGGGCATCGCGGTCGGCCCCGACGGCGACATCTACGTCGGTGACATCGGGGACAACCTCGACGGCACCTGGGACCACGTCTGGATCTACCGCTTCCCCGAGCCGAAGACCCTGAAGGACCAGACCGTCAAGGCGCAGCAGTACGTGGTGAAGTACGCCGACGGGGCCCGCAACGCGGAGGCCCTGATGGTCCATCCGAAGACCGGCCGGGTGTACATCGCGAGCAAGAACCAGGGCGGCGGCGGACTCTACGCGGGCCCCGAGCGGCTCTCCGCGTCCGGCACCAACGTCTTCCGGCGCGTCGACGAAGTGCCGTGGGTGACCGACGGCGCCTTCTCGCCGGACGGCGACCGGCTCGTCCTTCGGGGCTACTTCAGCGCCCGGGAGTACGTCTGGAAGGACGGGCGCCTCGGGGACGACGGCACCTCGGTCGGCGCCCCCTTCCAGGGGCAGGCCGAGTCGGTGACGTACACGGGCGACGGCTCGGCCTTCATGTTCGGCTCGGAGGGCAGGAACAGCCGGGTGGTGCGCGTGGACCGGGCCGGGGGGACCGGCCCGTCCGACGGCCCCTCCGCGCCGCAGCCCTCCCGGGCGCCGGGAGCCCCCCAGGCCCCGACGGCCGGGGAGCAGACCGACCGGGGCAGCGCGACCACCGGTTTCTTCGTCCTCGCCGGCGCCACCGTCCTCGTCCTCGGCGTCAAGCGCCTGCTCCGGAAGGACTGAGCCGGGGGACGACGGAGGGCCCGGGGACGACGGAGGGCCCGGCGCCGGACCGCGGGGAACCGCCGTCCGCTGCCGGGCCCTCCGGACCGGGGAAACCCCGGGTCAGAGCTTCTCGATGACGTGGTCGATGCAGGCCGTCAGCGCCCGCACGTCCGCCGGGTCGATCGCCGGGAACATCGCGATCCGCAGCTGGTTGCGGCCCAGCTTGCGGTACGGCTCGGTGTCCACGATGCCGTTCGCGCGCAGCACCTTCGCGACGGCCGCCGCGTCGATCTCGTCCGCGAAGTCGATCGTGCCGATGACCTGGGAGCGCTTCGCCGCGTCCGTGACGAACGGGGTCGCGTACTTGGACTCCTCGGCCCAGGAGTACAGCGCGTCCGAGGACTCCTTGGTGCGGGCCACGGCCCACTCCAGACCGCCCTGGCCGTTGATCCACTTCAGCTGCTCGTTGAGCAGGAAGAGGGTGGAGAGCGCCGGGGTGTTGTACGTCTGGTTCTTCAGCGAGTTGTCGATCGCCGTCGGCAGCGAGAAGAACTCCGGGACGTGCCGGCCGGACGCGTGGATCCGCTGCGCCCGCTCCAGGGCGGCCGGGGAGAAGGCCGCGAGCCACAGGCCGCCCTCGGCGGCGAAGGACTTCTGCGGGGCGAAGTAGTAGACGTCCGTCTCGGTGATGTCGACCGGGAGGCCGCCCGCGCCGGAGGTCGCGTCGACGAGGACGAGCGCGCCCTCGTCGGCGCCCGCGACCCGCTTGAGGGGAGCCGCGACACCGGTGGAGGTCTCGTTGTGGGTGTACGCGTAGACGTCGACGCCCGCCTCGGCCACCGGCTCCGGGTGGGTGCCCGGGTCGGAGGAGATCACGGTCGGTTCGGCAAGCCAGGGAGCCAGCTTGGCGGCCTTCGCGAACTTGGAGGAGAACTCGCCGAAGGTGAGGTGCTGCGACTTGTTCTCGATGAGGCCGTGGGTCGCGATGTCCCAGAAGGCGGTGGAGCCGCCGTTGCCCAGGATCACCTCGTAGCCCTCGGGCAGCGAGAAGAGGTCGGAGACGCCGGAACGAACCTCGCCGACCAGGTTCTTGACCGGAGCCTGGCGGTGGGAGGTGCCGAGGAGGGAGGTGCCGGTGGCGGCCAGGGCGTCCAGCGCCTCCGTACGCACCTTGGAGGGGCCCGCGCCGAAACGGCCGTCGGCGGGCTTGATGTCAGCGGGAATCTGGATCTCAGCCACGAGGCGGAGGGTATCGGTTCGGGAAGGGCCCGGTCGCCGGATGTCCGCCCGATGAGACGGGGCGTGGGACATCCTGGACTCGTGCGAACACACGAGGAAGACCCGTCCGGACTCGCCGCCGCCCTGCGCACCGCCGTCGCCGGAGAGGTCGACTTCTCCACCACGGCCCGCGCCCTGGCGACGATGGACGCCTCCAACTACCGCCGTGTTCCCGCCGGTACGGTCGCACCGCGCGACGCCGACGACGTCGCCGCCGTCCTGGAGGTGTGCCGGGCGCACGGCACCACCCCGGTCGTCGCCCGCGGCGCCGGGACCTCGATCGGAGGCCAGGCGACCGGCGCCGGCGTGGTGCTCGACCTCACACGGCACTTGGGCGGGATCGTCTCCCTGGACCCCGACGCGCGCACGGCCGTGGTCCGGCCCGGGCTCGTCCTCGACCGGCTGCGGGCCGCGGCCCGGCCGTACGGGCTGACCTTCGGCCCCGATCCGTCCACGCACAGCCGCTGCACCCTCGGCGGCATGATCGGCAACAACGCCTGCGGGGCACACTCGGTCGCCTGGGGCACCACCGCGGACAACGTGCGCTCCCTCGAAGTGGTGAGCTACCGGGGCGACAAGTTGACGTTGGGCCGGGGCGGGCAGGGCGCCCCGACCGGACTCCTGGACCTCGTCGACCGCCATCTGGCCCTGCTGCGCACCGGCTATCCGACCGGCCTCCCGCGCCGCATCTCCGGCTATGCGCTCGACGCGCTGCTCCCCGAGCGGGGCGTCGACGTGGCCCGCTCCTTCTGCGGCAGCGAAGGCACGCTGGGCATCGTGACGGAGGCGACGGTGGCACTCGTCCCGCTGCCGTCCGCACCCGTCCTGGTCGTCCTCGGATACCCCGACGAGGGCGCGGCGGCCGATGCGGCGGCCGGACTGCTCGTGCACCGGCCGCTCACCGTGGAGGGCATGGCCGCGGACCTCGTCCGGGGCGCCGACGGGCTGCCGCGGGGCGCGGCCTGGCTGTTCTGCGAGGTCGACGGCGAGCGGGCGGCCCGGGAACTGGTCCGGGCCGCGGACGCGCTGGACGCGGCGGTGGTCCGGGAGCCGGCCGGACAACGGGCGCTGTGGCGGATCCGGGAGGACGCGGCCGGGACGGCGACCCGCTCGCCCGACGGAGCGGAGGCCTGGCCGGGCTGGGAGGACTGCGCGGTGCCGCCGGCCCGGCTCGGCGGGTACCTCCGGGAATTCCGCGCCCTCCTGGCCGAGTTCGGTCTCCGCGGAGTCCCGTACGGGCACTTCGGGGACGGCTGCGTGCACGTCCGGATCGACTTCGACCTGTACAGCGGCAAGGGCGTGCGGGACTTCCGCGGCTTCTCGGAGGCCGTCGCCGACCTCGTGGTCGCCCACGGCGGCTCGCTCTCCGGCGAGCACGGCGACGGACAGGCGCGGGCCGAACTGCTGCCCAAGATGTACGGGGAGGAACTGGTCGCCCTCTTCGGCGCGGCCAAGGACGTGTGGGACCCGGACGGAGGCCTGAACCCGGGCATGCTCGTGCGACCGCGACGGCTCGACGAGGGCCTGCGGTTCGAGGGCCTGCCCCTGGTGGGGATCGGGCGGGCGGCGGCGCGGTGCGTGGGGGTCGCCAAGTGCCGGGTGGACGGGCCTTCTTCGGGACCGGGCGTGATGTGTCCTTCGTACCGGGCGACGGGGGAGGAGAAGCACTCGACGCGGGGCCGGGCGCGGCTCCTCCACGAGATGGCGCTCGGGGAGCTCATCACCGACGGCTGGCGCTCGGAGGAGGTGCGGGAGGCGCTGGACCTGTGCCTGTCCTGCAAGGGCTGCCGCAGCGACTGCCCGGTCGGCGTCGACATGGCGGCGTACAAGGCGGAGTTCCTGGACCGGCACCACGCGGGCCCGCTCGGCCTGCTGCGCCGGCCCCGCTCGCACTGGACGATGGGGCGCCTCCCGAGCTGGCTCGCCCACTTCGGGCGGGGACTGAACGCGGTGCTGGGGCTGCCGTTCGCCGCGCGGCTCGCAGGGGTGACGCCGGAGCGGACGCTGCCGAGGGTGGCGGAACGCCCCTTCGCGGACTGGTTCGCCGACCTCGCCTCGAACCGCCCACCGGCCCTCACCCTCTGGCCGGACACCTTCACCAACCACCTGGCCCCCGAGGTCGGCCAGGCCGCCGTCCGCGTCCTGGAGGACGCCGGCCTGGGGGTGGAACTGCCGCCCGGCCGGGTCTGCTGCGGGCTCACCTACGTCTCGACCGGCCAGCTCGGGGCGGCCCGGAAGGTCATGCGGCGGACCCTCGACGTGATCGGCGAGGGGACGGGCCTGCCCCTCGCCGTCCTCGAACCCTCCTGCGCCGCGACCCTCCGCACCGACCTGCCCGAACTGCTGCCGGACGACCCCCGTGCCGCCCGGCTCGCCGCTTCCGTGCACACCTTCGCCGAAGTCCTGGAGTCCCTGGCGCCCGACTGGACCCCGCCCCGACTGGACCGTCCGGTCGTCGGCCAGACGCACTGCCACCAGCACGCCGTCCTGGGCGACGCGGCCGACCGCAGGCTCCGGGAACGTGCCGGCCTCACCGGTGAGCTGGCGGGCGGCTGCTGCGGCCTCGCGGGGAACTTCGGCTTCGAACCGGGCCACTACGAGGTCTCGGTCGCCTGCGCCGAGGACCAGTTGCTGCCGTCGCTGAGGAGCGCCGCCCCGCACGCGGAGGTCCTGGCCGACGGCTTCTCCTGCCGCACCCAGGTCGCGGACCTGACGGGGCTCCGGGGCCGGCACACGGCGGAACTGCTGGCGGAGGGGTTGGAGGAGGGACTGGGGGAGGCGTTCGGGGAGGGACCGGGCGGGGGCCCGGCCCCGGGCGGGGAACCGGGGCGGGGGGCCGGCGCCCCCTGAGACGGGCCGACCGCACCACGGCCGGGTGGCGGGCGGGGGCGGGGGGTGGGGCCGGGAGCCGTGGCGAGGAAGGCGAGGAAGGCGGGGAACGCGCGCCCCGGCCGTGGCGCAGTGCCGCCCGGGCGGTCCGTCACACCGCTTCCCGGGCGGTCCGCTAGGCCGCTTCCCGGACGATCGCCCGGGCCATCGCGATCAGCGCCTCCGTCGCCGGGTGGGGGAAGGCGTCCCGCCAAGCGAGCACCACCGGCAGGGGCGGTGCGTCGGGGAGCGGGCGGTAGGCGACGCCCGGATGGGAGTGGAGCGCCGCCGTGGAGGCGGAGGAGACCCCGACCCCCCGACCGGCGGCGATCGCCGTGAGCCAGTCGTCGGTGTTGGCGACCGTCAGGGTGGCGGCCGGGCGGGCACCGGCCGCCCAGAGCGCGAGGGTGGTCGCGCCGGAGACCGTGTTGAGCACGACCGTCTCGCCGGAGAGGTCGTCGAGGGCGAGCCGGGGGCGGTCGGCGAGCGGGCTGTCGGCGGGCAGTGCGGCCACCCGCTCCTCGGTCGCCAGCTCCGCCGTGACCAGGCCCGGGGCCTCCACGTTCCCGCGCAGCAGCGCCGCATCCACCTCGCCCCGGGCCAGACCGGCGGTGCGGTCGTCGATGCGGAGGAGTTCGAGGGGCGTCTCCGGGTGCGCGCGCTGCCAGCGCCGCAGCAGCGGGGTGGTGTACGCACCGAAGGCCGACCAGGCGTGTCCGAGGCGCAGCGGACGGTGTCGCAGTCGTGCCGGGTCGACGGCGGTCTCGAAGGCGGCGAGGGCGGCTGCCGCCCGGTCCTGGAACGCGCGGCCTTCGGCGGTGAGCACGAGGTGGTGGGTGGAGCGGTCGACGAGGCGGGCGCCGAGGTGCTGCTCCAGGGCGGCGAGGGTGCGGGAGACGGCGGGCTGGGTGAGGTGGAGCCGGGCGGCTGCCCTGGTCAGGCTGGATTCCTCGGCGATGGCGAGGAAGCAGCGGAGGTGACGCAGCTCGATGCTCATGCGTCCGGAGCATAACCGCAGCGCAATCGGCATTTCCGGTGCCGCGCAGGGGCTCGTAGCGTGAGAGGGGAAACCTGGCTGCAGTCCACCCCTAGGTGCATTACTCTGGACTGAAGGTCCAGTGTGGTGAACTTTTCTGGGTGTGAAGGAGCGATCGGTGGACGGTCCGGTCAAGGAGGTGCCCCCGGTCGCGGCACCCGTCGTCGTGCCCGCGGCGACGCCCGCGGTGCACCCGGGCGGTCCGGATGGTCCGGAGGCCCCAGGGCGGGCGCGGTCCGCCGCAGGGACCCGGCTCGGGCCGGTCGCGCTCGTCGTCACCGGCGGACTCTCCGTGCAGTTCGGCTCCGCGGTCGCCGTCCTGCTCATGCCGCGCGCCGGCGCACTCGGGGTCGTCACCCTGCGGCTGGTGCTCGCCGCGGCCGTCCTGCTGATCGTCTGCCGGCCCAAGGTCCGGGGCTACGGTCGCGCCGACTGGGGGACGGTCCTCGCCTTCGGCACCGCCATGGCCGCCATGAACATCCTCTTCTACCAGGCCGCCGACCGGATCCCGCTGGGCGCCGCCGTGACCCTGGAGGTCCTCGGCCCGCTCATCCTCTCGGTCGTCGCCTCCCGCCGACTGGTCAACCTCCTCTGGGCCGGCCTCGCCCTCGGCGGCGTCGTCCTCCTCGGCGGCGGCGGCTTCGACCGCCTCGACCCGCTCGGTGCGGCGTTCGCCCTCGCCGCGGGCGCCATGTGGGCCGCGTACATCGTCTTCAGCGCCCGCACCGGCCGTCGCTTCCCCCAGGCCGACGGGCTGGCCCTGGCCATGGCGTTCGGTGCCGTCCTCAGCCTCCCGCTGGGCATCGCGGAAGCGGGCGACAAGCTCCTGGTGCCGTCGACGGTCGGCCTGGGCCTGGCGGTCGCGCTGATGTCCTCCGTCCTTCCCTACACCCTGGAGCTCCTCGCCCTCCGCCGTCTGCCCGCGCCCACCTTCGCGGTCCTGATGAGCCTGGAACCCGCCATCGCCGCGGTGGCCGGTTTCCTCGTCCTCGGCCAGTTCCTGTCCGGCACGGACGCCCTCGCCATCGCCCTCGTCATCGGTGCGAGCATGGGCGCGGTCCGCACCCGGTCGCGGGGCGCCGACGGCCCCTAGACTCCGCGCATGATCGCCGAACTGCAGTGCGTCGTCCTGGACTGTGCCGCCCCCCGCGAACTCGCCGGCTTCTACCGCTCGGTGCTCGGCGGGGACGTGGACCGCCCCGATCCCCGCTGGTCCCTCCACGCGGACTGGTCCACCCTGCACACCCCCGGGGGGCTCGTCCTCTGCTTCCAGCGCGTCGCCGACCACCGTCCGCCGACCTGGCCGGACCCCGAGCGTCCCCAGCAGTTCCACCTCGACTTCGGCGTCGCCGACCTGGACGCCGCCCACGAGCAGGTCCTCGCACACGGCGCGACGCTGCTCGACGACGCGGCAGGACACTGGCGGGTCTACGCGGACCCGGCCGGCCACCCGTTCTGCCTCGTCGGGCACTGACCCCACCGGTCCTGAGCGGCCGGGCGACGAGGAACCGCACGGCCCCTCCGCTGCCGTGCGGGTCCTCGCCACCCGGGTGTCGATGGGCGACGGTCTGCGCGCCGGCTCCCACCACCGCACCCCCCAGGGTTCCGTTGCCCCGCACCCCGGTCGGCGGCCGAAGAGTGGCCGGGGGAGGAGGGCGTGCCTACGTTCGTCGCATGGGTACCGAGGGCGCGACCGGGTCGCGGAGGACGGCGGCGGTGGAGGACGTCGCGCACCTCCTGGTGCGCTGTCTGCGGGCCGAGGGCGTGGAGTACGTCTTCGGGATCCCGGGTGAGGAGAACATCCGCTTCGTCGACGCGCTGAACGACTCCGGCATCCGGTACGTCCTGGTGCGCCACGAACAGGCCGCCTCGTTCATGGCGGAGATCTACGGACGGCTGACCGGCCGCGCCGGAGTGTGTTCGGCGACGCTGGGGCCCGGCGCGATCAACCTTCTCCTCGGCGCCGCGGACGCCATGACCAACAGCGCGCCGTTGGTGGCCCTGGCCGCCCAGGGTTCCCTGCGCCGCGTCCACAAGGAGTCGCACCAGGTCATCGACCTGGTGTCGATGTTCGCTCCCGTCACCCGGTGGTCGGCCCGCATCGAGTGTCCGGACGCGGTGCCGGAGATGACGCGCAAGGCGTTCAAGACCGCTCAGAGCGAGCGTCCCGGGGCCGTGTTCCTGGCGGTGCCGGAGGACATCGAAGCGGAGGCCCCCGCCGAGCCCCTGGGCCCCTTGCAGATCGACGCGGTGCACGCCGATGCGCCCTCCCCCTCGCAGATCGCCCGGGCGGCCGAGGTGCTCGCCGCGGCCCGGAACCCCCTCGTGCTGGCCGGCCATGGCGCCGCGAGGGCCGGGGCCTCAGCCGCTCTGCTGCGGTTCGCCGAGCGGCTGGACATCCCGGTCGCGACCACCTTCCACGGCAAGGGCGTCTTCCCCGACGACCATCCCAACGCCCTCGGTGCGGTCGGCTTCATGCGCCACGACTACGGCAACTTCGGCTTCGACGCGGCCGACGTGCTGCTCTGCGTCGGCTACGAGGTCCAGGAGTTCGACCCCGTCAAGATCAACCCGAACGGCGACAAGCGCATCGTGCACGTGCACCGCTTCCCCGCCGAGGTGGACGCCCACTACCCGGTCGCGGTCGGCGTCGAAGGCGACCCCGCGCAGGCCCTGGACGCACTCGCGGCAGCACTCCCCGACGGCCTCGCCCACGACGCGTCGTCGAGCACCACGAAGATCCGTGCGCTGCTCGACGAAGAGCTCCGCTACGGACGTGACAACGAGGCTTTCCCCCTGGTGCCGCAGCGCGTGGTGGCGGACGTCCGCGCGGCGCTGGACCGCCAGGACATCGTGCTCGCCGACACCGGCGCCGGGAAGATGTGGATGTCCCGCCTCTACCCGACCTACGAGCCGAACACCTGCCTGGTCTCCAACGGACTGTCCACCATGGGATTCGCCTTGCCGGGCGCCATCGCCGCCAAACTGGCCCGGCCGGACCGGCGCGTCCTGGCCGTGATGGGCGACGGCTCCTTCCTGATGAACTCCCAGGAACTGGAGACCGCCGTCCGCGAACGCGTCCCCCTGGTCGTCCTCGTCCTCGTGGACGAGGAATACGGCCTGATCACCTGGAAGATGGAACTCGAACTCGGCCGCCACAGCCACACCCGGTTCACCAACCCGGACCTGGTCGCCTACGCCGAGAGCTTCGGCGCACGCGGCTACCGGGTCGAGTCCGCCGATGACCTCCTGCCGCTCCTGCGCCGCGCCGTCGACGACGACGGCGTGTCCGTGATCGCCTGCCCCGTCGACTACTCCGAGAACCTGCGCCTGACCGACCGGCTCGGCACCCTCAGCGGCCCGTTCTGACCCGCCGTCAAGGGAGCGGACGACGGCCCGGACGGCCCGGTCCGTGCGACGGCCAAGGCGGCACGGGAACTGCTGACCCGGGGCGGGGCGGGGCGGGGCGATCGTGGCACGGACGGTCGGACCGGGGCCGCCCGGGCGGTGGCGGGGGAGCGGCGACCCGGTCCCCGCCCCAGCTATACACTCTGCGTATAGTTCGGCGGCATGGCACCGAACGCACCCACGCCGCTCGCCCCCCGCTTCCTGAAGGCGCTGGTCGTCTCCGCGCTGGGGGTCGCCGCGTCCCACCTGGTCCTCTCCGACACCCTCTTCCTTTCGCTCAGCGGGCAGGCCGCCGCCGCGCTCGGCGAGGGGCCCGGCTACTCGACCGACCAGGTCTTCACCACGGCGCTCGTCAACGCCTTCCTGGTCATGCCGGCCGTCCTCTGGATCGGGATGCTCATCGCGGGGGAGCGCCGGGTGGGGCCCATGGTGCTGGCGGGGTCGGTCGCATGGATCGCCGCCGTGGGGAACGGCATCGACCTGATCGACGACGTTCCCGGCGCCCTGCTCCCGCTGCACTCCCTCGCCCTCGTCGTCGGGGTGACCGCCCTGTTCTCCCCCGTGCGGAGGCGGGGCGCTTCCTGAGGACGCCCGCATCCGGGCGAGGGGCGTGCGGGGTGCCCCGTCCGGCGGTCCGGAGCCTCCCCGGGGGCGGGCGGGCCCCTTCCAAAACTAAAGCAAGCACGCTTGATTGTTTCTTGTCCCGCTGGCATGCTCCTCCGCGAAGGCCCGTGACCGCCCGTCCCCCGAGGGGAGCGCACCGTGTCCGACCCCGTCGTCGTCCTCGACGACCTGCGCGACGAGAGCGAAGAACTCGACGTCCTCGTCGCAGCGTTGACCGAGGAGCAATGGGGGACGCCGACCCCCGCGCCCCGCTGGACGATCGCCCACCAGATCGCCCACCTCGCCTGGACCGACCGGGCCGCCCTGCTCGCCGCCACCGACGCCGCCGGCTTCGCCGCGGAGACCGAGAAGGCCCTCGCCGCGCCCGACCGCTTCGTCGACGAGGGCGCGGAAGAAGGCGCGGAGCTACCGCCCGCCGAGCTCCTCGCCCGCTGGCGCACCGGTCGCGAGCGCCTCCAGGAGGCCCTGCGCGCGGTCCCGCCCGGAGGCAGGTTCCCCTGGTACGGGCCGCCGATGAGCGCCCCCGCCATGGCCACCGCCCGACTGATGGAGACCTGGGCGCACGGCCGGGACGTCGCCGACGCGCTGGGGGTCGTGCGCCCGCCCACCGCCCGCCTCCGGCACGTCGCCTGGATCGGCCACCGGGCCCGCGACTACGCCTTCCTGGTGCGGGGCCTGCCGGCGCCCACCGAGCCCTTCCGCGTCGAACTCGCCGCCCCCGACGGCTCCTCGTGGACGTACGGCCCCGAGGACGCCGCCCAGCGGGTCACCGGCCCCGCCCTCGACTTCTGCCTCCTCGTCACCCAGCGGGTCCACCGGGATGACACCGCCCTCGTCGCCGCGGGCGAGGACGCCGAGCAGTGGCTGGCCATCGCCCAGGCCTTCGCCGGCCCGGCGGGTTCCGGCCGCGCGCCCGAGGGGGCCCGGGAGTGATCCGCATCGGCAACGCCTCGGGCTTCTACGGCGACCGCTTCGACGCCGTCCGCGAGATGCTCACCGACGGCGGGCCCGAGGGCGCGCTCGACGTCCTCACCGGTGACTACCTCGCCGAACTGACCATGCTCATCCTCGGACGGGACCAGCTCAAGGACCCCGCGGCCGGGTACGCGAAGACCTTCCTGCGCCAGATGGAGGAGTGCCTCGGCCTCGCCCACGAACGGGGAGTGCGGATCGTCACCAACGCGGGCGGCCTCAACCCCGCCGGGCTCGCCGACGCCCTGCGCGCCCTCGCCGCCGAGCTCGGCCTGCCGACCCGGATCGCCCACGTGGAGGGGGACCGGCTGCCCGCCCGGGACGGCGCCCTCACCGCCAACGCCTACCTCGGCGGCGCCGGCATCGCCGCCTGTCTCGCCGCCGGCGCCGACGTCGTCGTCACCGGCCGGGTCACCGATGCCGCCCTCGTCACCGGACCCGCCCAGTGGCACTTCGGCTGGGGCCCCGAGGCGTACGACGAACTGGCCGGCGCGGTCGTCGCCGGGCACGTCCTGGAGTGCGGCACCCAGGCCACCGGCGGCAACTACGCCTTCTTCCGCGGCCGTGACGTGCGCCGCCCCGGTTTCCCGATCGCCGAACTCCACGCGGACGGCAGCGCGGTCATCACCAAGCACCCCGGCACCGGCGGCTTCGTCGACACCGGCACGGTCACCGCCCAACTGCTCTACGAGACGGCCGGCGCCCGCTATCCCGGCCCCGACGTGACCGCCCGGCTCGACACCGTGCGGCTCGACCAGGAGGGCCCCGACCGGGTCAGGATCACGGGGGTGCGGGGGGAGGCACCGCCCCCGACGCTCAAGGCGGGGCTCAGCAGGCTCGGCGGCTTCCGCAACGAGGTCGTCTTCGTCCTCACCGGCCTCGACGTCGAGGCCAAGGCCGCCCTCGTCCGGCAGCAGGTCCACGAGGCCCTGGACAAGAACCCGCCCGCCGGGATCCGTTGGGAGCTGGCCCGCACCGACCACCCCGACGCCGCCACCGAGGAGGCCGCGAGCGCCCTGCTGCGGCTGGTCGTCCGCGATCCCGACCCCGAGAAGGTCGGCCGTGCCCTCACCGGCGCCGCCGTCGAACTGGCCCTCGCGAGCTACCCCGGTTTCCACGTCACCGCCCCGCCCGGGAAGGGCGCTCCCTACGGGGTCTTCGAGACGGCGTACGTTCCCGCCGAGGACGTCCCGCACACCGCCGTGCTCCCCGACGGGACCCGTCGGAAGGTCCCGGTCCCCCCGAGGACCCGCGAGCTGGAGCCCGTGCCCGAGCCGGACCTTCCTCCGCCGCTCCCCGAAGGCCCCACCCGGAGGGTGCCGTTGGGCCTGGTCGCGGGGGCCCGCAGCGGCGACAAGGGCGGCGACGCCAACGTCGGCGTCTGGGCCCGCACCGACGAGGAGTGGCGCTGGCTCGCCCACGCCCTCACCGTGGAGCGCTTCCGCGCCCTGCTGCCCGAGACGGCCGGACTCGCCGTCACCCGACACGTCCTCACCCACCTGAGGGCGCTCAACTTCACCGTCGTCGGGATCCTCGGCGAGGGCGTCGCCTCCCGGGCCCGCTTCGACCCCCAGGCCAAGGCGCTGGGCGAGTGGCTCCGCTCCCGCCACGCAGACGTACCGGTCTCCCTCCTGGAGGAACAGCTGTGACCGTCCTCGCCTCCGCCCTCGACACCGGCGGACCCGACTACCGGGCCCATCGGGCCGCCATGCTCGACAAGCTCACCGCCCTCGACGCCGAGCACGCCAAGGCCCTCGCCGGCGGCGGCGAGAAGTACACGACCCGTCACCGGGGGCGCGGCAAACTCCTGGCCCGCGAGCGGATCGAACTGCTCGTCGACCCCGACAGCCCGTTCCTGGAGCTGTCGCCGCTCGCCGCCTGGGGCAGCGACTACACCGTGGGCGCCTCACTGGTCACCGGCATCGGCGTCGTCGAGGGCGTGGAGTGCCTCATCACCGCCAACGACCCCACCGTCCGCGGTGGCGCCTCCAACCCGTGGACCCTGAAGAAGGCGCTGCGGGCCAATGAGATCGCCTTCGCCAACCGGCTGCCCGTCGTCTCGCTCGTCGAGTCCGGCGGCGCCGACCTGCCCTCCCAGAAGGAGATCTTCATCCCGGGCGGGGCCCTCTTCCGCGACCTCACCCGACTCTCCGCCGCGGGCATCCCGACCGTCGCCGTGGTCTTCGGGAACTCGACGGCCGGCGGCGCGTACGTCCCCGGCATGTCCGACCACGCGGTGATGATCAAGGAGCGGTCGAAGGTCTTCCTCGGCGGCCCGCCGCTGGTGAAGATGGCGACGGGGGAGGAGAGCGACGACGAGTCCCTGGGCGGCGCCGAGATGCACGCCCGCACCTCCGGCCTCGCCGACCACTACGCCGTCGACGAGGCGGACGCGATCCGTCAGGCCCGCCGGATCGTCGCCCGCCTCAACCACCGCAAGGCGCACCCCGACCCGGCGCCCGCCGAGCCCCCGAAGTACGACCCGGAGGAGCTGCTCGGAATCGTCCCCGGTGACCTCAAGACCCCCTTCGACCCGCGCGAGGTGATCGCACGGCTCGTCGACGGCTCGGACTTCGACGAGTTCAAACCGCTGTACGGGACCAGCCTGGCGACCGGCTGGGCACGCCTGCACGGCTACCCGGTCGGCGTGATCGCCAATGCGCAGGGCGTGCTCTTCTCCGCCGAGTCGCAGAAGGCCGCCCAGTTCATCCAGCTCGCCAACCAGCGGGACGTCCCGCTGCTCTTCCTCCACAACACCACCGGCTACATGGTCGGCAGGGAGTACGAGCAGGGCGGCATCATCAAGCACGGCGCCATGATGATCAACGCGGTGTCGAACTCCCGCGTGCCCCACCTGAGCGTCCTCATGGGCGCCTCGTACGGTGCCGGCCACTACGGCATGTGCGGCAGGGCCTACGACCCCCGCTTCCTCTTCGCCTGGCCGAGCGCCAAGTCCGCGGTGATGGGCCCCCAGCAGCTCGCCGGCGTGCTCTCCCTCGTCGCGCGGGCCTCCGCGGCCGCGAAGGGACAGCCGTACGACGACGAGGCGGACGCCGGGCTGCGGGCGCTCGTCGAGGCGCAGATCGAGTCCGAGTCGCTGCCGACGTTCCTGTCCGGCCGGCTCTACGACGACGGGGTCATCGACCCCCGCGACACCCGCACGGTCCTCGGACTGTGCCTGTCCGCGATCCACACGGCACCGGTCGAGGGCGCGCGCGGCGGCTTCGGCGTCTTCCGAATGTGAGGCATCACGTGATCAGGACCGTTCTCGTGGCGAACCGGGGCGAGATCGCCTGCCGGATCTTCCGCACCTGCCGCGAACTGGGCGTCTCCACCGTCGCCGTGTACGCGGACGCGGACGCCGGCGCCCTGCACGTCCGGGAGGCCGACGCGGCGGTACGGCTACCGGGGGCCGCGCCCTCGGAGACGTACCTGCGCGGCGACCTGGTGGTGCGGGCGGCGCTCGCGGCGGGTGCCGACGCCGTCCACCCCGGATACGGCTTCCTCTCCGAGAACGCCGACTTCGCACGGGCCGTGACCGACGCCGGACTGACCTGGATCGGCCCGCCGCCGGCGGCGATCGAGGCGATGGCGTCGAAGACCCGCGCGAAGGAACTCCTCGGGATCGCCCCGCTCGATGAGGTCACCGAGGCCGACCTGCCCGTCCTCGTCAAGGCGGCGGCGGGCGGCGGCGGCCGGGGCATGCGGATCGTCCGGGAGACGGCCGCGCTCCCGGAGGAGCTGAGGGCGGCCTCGGCCGAGGCGGCGAGCGCCTTCGGGGACGGCGAGGTGTTCGTCGAGCCGTACCTGGAGAACGGGCGCCACGTCGAGGTCCAGCTCCTCTGCGACGCCCACGGCACCGTCTGGGCGCTCGGCACCCGCGACTGCTCCCTCCAACGGCGCCACCAGAAGGTCGTCGAGGAGGCCCCCGCGCCCGGACTGCCCGCCGCGCTGGAGGCGTCCCTCCTGGACACCGCCGTCCGCGCCGCCAAGGCCGTCGGCTACGTCGGTGCGGGCACCGTCGAGTTCCTGGTCGCGGACGGCCGGGCGCACTTCCTGGAGATGAACACCCGCCTCCAGGTCGAGCACCCGGTCACCGAGGAGGTCTACGGGGTCGACCTCGTCGCCCTCCAACTGGCCGTCGCCGAGGGCCGGGCGCTGCCGCCCGAACCCCCGGCCCCGCGCGGACACGCGGTCGAGGCCCGCCTCTACGCCGAGGACCCGGCCCGCTCCTGGGCCCCGCAGACCGGAGTGCTGCACCGCTTCGAGGTCCCCGGGGGCGTGCGCGTCGACACCGGGTACGCCTCCGGGGACGCCATCGGCGTCCACTACGACCCGATGCTCGCCAAGCTGATCGTCCACGCCCCGACCCGGGAGGAGGCCCTTCGCAAGCTCGCCCACGCCCTGGAACGGGCCGTGCTGCACGGTCCCGTCACCAACCGGGACCTGCTCGTCGCCTCGCTCCGGCACCCCGAGTACGCCCGCACGGAAGGGCTCGACACCGGCTTCTACGAACGGAACCTCCCCGCACTGACCGTCCCGCCGGAGGGCGCCCGGTACGCGGCCGTCGCCGCCGCCCTCGCCGGGGCCACGTCCCGCGCCGGCCGCTTCGGCGGGGGATGGCGCAACGTCCGCTCCCAGGAGGAGACGAGGACGTACGACGGGCACGAGGTCCGCTACCGGCCGACCCGGGACGGCGGCCACGAGGTCACCTCCCCGGAGGGCGTGCGGGTCGTGTCGGCCGCCCCCACCCGGGTGAGCCTCGAAGTCGCCGGGGTCGTCAGGCACTTCGACGTCGCCGCCTACGAGGACGGGGGCACCGTCCACGCGGGCGCCCACCGCCTCACCCCGCGCCCCCGCTTCACCGACCCCACCGACCTCCAGGAACCCGGCTCCCTGCTCGCCCCCATGCCCGGCACCGTCGTCAGGGTCGCGGACGGCCTCGCCGTCGGAGACCCGGTCACCGCCGGACAACCGCTCCTCTGGCTGGAGGCCATGAAGATGGAGCACCGCGTCATCGCCCCCGCCTCCGGCACGCTCACCGCGCTCCACGCCGCCCCCGGCCGTCAGGTCGAGGTCGGAGCCCTGCTCGCCGTCGTACAGGAACACGCCCCGTCCGAAGCACAGGAGGAAGACCCCGCATGAGCAGCCTCATCGATTCCCCCGAACACACCGCGCTCCGCGCCGCCGTCTCCGCGCTCGGCCACCGCCACGGCCCCGGCTTCGACCGGGCCGCGCTCTGGGCCGAGGCCGGAAAGCTCGGCTACCTGGGCGTCAACCTGCCCGAGGAGTACGGCGGCGGGGGCGGCGGCATGGCCGAACTGTCGATCGTCCTGGAGGAGGCGGGCGCGGCCGGCGCGCCGCTGCTGATGATGGTCGTCTCGCCCGCGATCTGCGGCACGGTCATCGCCCGCTTCGGCACCGAGGAGCAGAAGCGCGCATGGCTGCCGGGCCTCGCCGACGGGTCGCGCACGATGGCCTTCGGGATCACGGAGCCCGATGCGGGCTCCAACTCGCACCGCATCACCACCACGGCCACCCGCACCGAGGACGGCTGGGTCCTCAACGGCCGGAAGGTCTTCGTCTCGGGCGTCGACATCGCGGACGCCACCCTCATCGTGGGCCGCACCTCCGACGCCCGCACGGGCACGCTCAAGCCCTGCCTCTTCATCGTGCCGCGTGACGCACCCGGCTTCGGACGCCGCCACATCGAGATGGAACTCGACGCCGACGAGAAGCAGTTCGAGCTGGTCCTCGACGACGTGCAGCTGCCGGCCGACGCCCTCGTCGGCGACGAGGACGCGGGCCTGCTCCAGCTCTTCGCGGGCCTCAACCCCGAGCGGATCATGACGGCTGCCTTCGCGATCGGCATGGGCCGCCACGCCCTCGCGCGGGCGGTCGCCTACGCGAAGGAGCGCCAGGTCTGGAAGGCGCCGATCGGTGCCCACCAGGCCATCGCGCACCCGCTCGCCCAGGCGCACATCGAACTCGAACTGGCCCGGCTGATGATGGCGAAGGCCGCCCACCTCTATGACGCGGGCGATGACGCGGCAGCCGGCGAGGCCGCCAACATGGCCAAGTACGCGGCTGCCGAAGCCTGTGTGAAGGCCGTGGACCAGGCCGTCCACACCCTCGGCGGCAACGGCCTCACCCGCGAGTTCGGCCTCGCCCGGCTGATCACGGCGGCCCGGGTGTCCCGGATCGCCCCGGTCAGCCGGGAGATGATCCTGAACTACGTGTCGCACCAGACCCTCGGCCTGCCCAAGTCGTACTGACCCGGCCCGCTTCCCGGGCCGGCGGCCCGATCGGGACCGGCCGCGGGTACGCACGGAGGGGTACCCGCGGCGGACGGCCCGGTCCTGACCGCCGGCCGGGGCGGAGGGCCGGGACGGAAGGGCCGGGACCGGCACGCAGGGGTCCCGGACCGACACGGCCCGTGCGGCCCGCCGGTCCGTGCGGCTCCACGGGCACGTGCCGGTGCTCCCCACCCGGTCAGCGGCTCCCCGCCGGGTCAGCGGGGAGCAGCGGGCAACTCGCGCACCGCGCGGGCGTCACGGCGTCGGCGCGGGAACGCCGCCAGGTAGCAGCCGATGCTGAACAGCAGGATGGACAGGCTGATGCCCAGCCCCACCAGGGCCAGCGGGCCCAGGTCCGAGAGGGTCCGCATCACGCCCATGTCGCCGTCCCCGAGGTGTAGGAGCGCCACAGGGAGGTGCCCATCCAGTAGGTGCGGATCAGCTGGAAGACCAGCTCGGGCAGGAGCAGCGCGCAGGTCACCATGGCCTTCCAGCCCAGTGGTCGGACGCGGAGCGCCGAGAACAGCGACCAGGTGAGGAGGATGAGCAGCCAGAGCGGATCCCCGGCGGCCCCGCCGTTCTCCACGGACTGGACCACCCAGACCCCGATCCAGCCGAGGCTGTAGGTGAAGCCGAGCAGCCCCAGCACGTACTGCACGATGGAGAGCCGGGTGTGCCGGGTCCATCCGCGCTGCCGCATGATGTCGAGCGTGCCGCGCACCCAGCGCTCGCGCTGCTTCACCAGGTCGCCGAGGCGGGGCATCAGGTCGGTGTAGGCCACGCAGTACTCGTTGGCGGTGACCCGCCAGCCCGCCTCCTTCAGGGCGAGCGTCGTCTCGTAGTCCTCGACGAGGTTGCCGCTGTGCTGCCAGAAGACTTCGTCCCGTGCGTCGATGAGGTCCTGGAGGGCGGCGGTCCGGTAGAAGGAGCCGGCGCCGGCCATGGTGTGGACGCCCCTGCGGGCACGGGTGTGGGCGTACCGGCCGTACTCGATGATCTGCATGCCGGTCAGATAGCGCTGCCAGGTGGTGCGCCACAGCCCGCTCCTGCCGTAGCAGGTGGCGCTCACCCCGCCGAGGGTCGGGTCGGAGCCCAGGACGTGGCGGGCGCGGGCGATGAAGTCGGGGTGGAGGCTGGTGTCGGCGTCCATGACGAGGACGTGCCGTGCGGTGTCGCTGAGCCTGCCGGACTCCCGGGAGAGCTGGTCGAGCGCGTGGTTGAGGGCGCCGGCCTTCTTGTGCGGGTTGTGGGGCAGGTTCAGCACGCGGGTCGGTGGGGAGTCGGGGCGTGCGGCGAAGTCCAGGGCCGTCCGCTCGGTGCCGTCGGTCGAGTTGTTGACGACGACGACGATGAGGTCGGGGGCGCGGGTCTGGGCCGCCAAGGACTCCAGGGAGCTGAGGATCTCGGCCTCTTCGTTGCGGGCCGGGATCACCACGACGGTGTCGTGGAGGGGCTCGCGGGGGGCGGGGTCGGGTTCGGGGGCGTGGGTGGGGCTGGTCAGTAAGGCTGATCTCGCCATGAGGTTGTCCAGTTGGTCGTGGATCGAAAGGTCCAGCACACGACGCTGTGCACCTGGTTCTCCGGGCAGTTCTCATGATCACACACCGGGGTTGCTTGGTACGGACCTGCCCCGGTATGCGGGCGACTGTGTAAGGGAGAATTCTTTTGCCGTCAACTTCCTTGATGTGCGGTTAAGTTGAAGGGCGGGGAGCGGGGGGTTCCGGTCACTCCGTTCGGCGTCCGATTCACGGGGAGACCGTCAGGTGCTGGCCGTCATCGTGTTCGTGGCCACGGGCGACTGTGTCCGGGGGCAACTCCTCCGGGCTTCGGCGCGTCCGGACGCCGCCGTCTGCACCGCCGCCACGAGCGCAAAGCCGAACGCCTCCGGCGTTCGCCAGCATCGCCGCCGCCCTGATTCGTCACCGCAGGCCGGTAGCCTGACCGGCGAGGCCTCCCGGCTGGGATGATCCTGCCGCGAAGACGACACGCACCAGCGAGGAACGCCATGACCGACCACCTGGCCGCCGCCATGGCGATGCTCGGCCCGGCCCAGAACCGCTATGCGGACCCCGCCGCCTGGGACCGGCTCCACGCCGAACTCGGGATCCGCCTGCCGCCCGACTACCGGGCGCTCGTGGACGCGTACGCTCCCGTCCAGCTCAACCACCACCTGTACCTGCTCCACCCCGCGACCGAACGCTGGAACCTGGGCAAGGACATGCGGGACACGGTCCGCGCCTGGTCCGAGGTGTCCTGGGAGGATCTCGACCCGGACGAGGACCCCCGCCTGCTGTTCGGGCTCACGGAACTGCGCTTCGGCACCCGCTGCGGACCATGGCCGATCGCCATCACCGACCGGGGCGAGACGGTCTTCCTCGTTGCTGCGGAGAGCACGACCCCTTGGCTCCTGACCGAAGACGGCGAAGGCGGCTGGGCACGGTACGACATGAGCTTCGCCGAATGGCTCTGTCGCTACCTCGCTGGGGAAGACATGGCCGGCCCCAACACCTCCACCTTCTATCCCGGTCCGGTAGGACTGTGCCGACTTCCGATGACCGCCGACGAACGACCGGAGCCGTGGAACGGACCGGACCGCGGCATGTGACCCTGCCCGCCACGGACAGCCGCAGCTCCCCACGGAGTTGCCCGGAGAACCAAACGGGGCGCGCTTTATAGCGCGGCGACGTGTGATGGCCGCCGCGGCCTCGGGAAGGGTTGTGGCCTCGTCTCCCGTTCGATGGGGTCGGGTGGTCGATCGCCTACGGCCGTACCGGGGTGGCCCGCTCCCACAGCTCTTCGGCGTGTTCGGCGAAGCGGTCGAACATTCCTCCTTCCGTGTGGCGTCGGAGGTGCAGCAGCGGTGAATCGTGGCCGACCAGCCGGGCGAGGTGCGGTGTCACGAGGGCCTCCTCGTCGAACCGGAACACGCTCAAGCCGACGTGGTTCACGGCGTCTTCGGCAGCGCTGAACCGGGCCTCGACGCCCTTGACCGGTCCGAGTCGTTCCAGCTCGTCGAGCGTGATCCGGATGCGTGTGGACACCAACAGGGGGACGCCTTCGATCGTCTCGCGCTGCCGGGTCACCTCGCCCGCGGGGTCGCCGAGTAGGAACCGCACGCGGCAGCCGGACTCCGCCTTGCGTCGGACGAGACCGGCGAACGCGGGAACGTGCGTCCAGAGGAAGTAGTTCGTGTACCCGGCGAGGAGCAGCTCGCGCTCGGCGCCGTCTGCAAGGTCGGCCCACACGGTCGAGGGGCACGCCGACCGATACGGGTAGGTGCGGAGGATCTCGCGGTCTCCGCCGAGCTTCACGCGGTCTTGCACGGCCTTCGGCCAGATCATGTCCTCATCCACTCCCAGTGCCCGCGCACACTCCGCTCGGTTCTGGCGGTGCGGCGTGAGCGTCGCGTCCGAGAGCCATCGTTCCACCTGCTTCGGAGATACCCCCACCCGGTACGCCAACTCGCGTGGGGACAACCCCGTGCCGCGCAGCGCATCCCGTAATGCAGTGTTCACCGTCAACCCCCATCGTGTGGACTTTTGGGCCTTTTGGAGGCTAGCGAGAGACGTCTCAACCGTCCTTGTTTCGGGGGCAGATACGTCCTGACGGGGATGTCAAGGTGGGGGAGTTCCGATCCCGCGAGGAAGAGGTGCCAGCATGTTTCCGCTGCCCCCCGTGATGCCGCTCAGGTCTCAGGACGAAAGGGAGGAGCAATCCCGCACCCTCGTCGACGAAAACGCCCCGGACGCGCTTCCGGAGCCCGTCGACCGGAAGTCGACATGAGGTACCGGGAGGGCGACATCGTCGTCGACGGCACCCGAGCCCTAGTGGGTCGGGTGCGGGCGGTCGGCGGGCCCCTCCTCACTCTCGCGCGACCGACAGGAGTCGAGTGGACGGCGAACGCGGCAGACTGCTGGACGGCGAGCGCGGCGGAGCGGCAGAGCATCACCCCTCGCGGAGCCGTGCTGGTCATCAGTGCCGCGCCGTTCGGTTCCTTCCCCATGTCGCCGTCTTCTTGATCGCGGTCGCCGTGGGCGCGTACGGCGCTGCCCTGTGGCTCCGCGCCCCGTAGGAGGCCGTCCCGCCGATGCGGATCCCCGTGGTCGGCGGGGCGGCGTTCCGCCCCTCCTGTCACTCGGTCGGGCCCGGAGGTGACGAGGCCGGCCCGCCCCGGGAGGAGGGGGCGTCGGTCACCCCGTTCGGCGTCCGATCCAAATCATGCATGCGTGCTTGATTGTTCTTCGGGGTACTGACAGGGTCTCCCCAAGTTCCGCCCGCAGCAGCGGTTCCGGCGATCACCTTCCACCTCTCCCGGAGGTCACGCATGGTGTTCCACAGCCCGTACGAGCCCGTTCCCGCCGTCTCCCTCCCCATCCACGACGCCGTCCTCGGCCGCGCCGCCGAACGCGGTGACGCACCCGCCCTGATCGACGGGGTCGGAGGGCTCGCCCTCAGCTACGGGCAGGTCGACGCGTTCCACCGGTCGATCGCCGCCGGGCTCGCCGGGGCCGGCGTGCGCAAGGGCGACGTGCTGGCCCTGCACAGCCCCAACACCGTCCTGTTCCCCGTGGCCTTCTACGCCGCCACGCGGGCGGGCGCCTCCGTCACGACCGTGCACCCGCTGGCGACGCCGGAGGAGTTCGCGAAACAGCTCCGGGACTCCTCCGCGCGCTGGATCGTCACCGTCTCGCCGTTGCTCGCCGCCGCCCGCGCCGCCGCCGAACTCGCGGGCGGGATCGAGGAGGTCTTCGTCTGCGACCGGACGGAGGAGGAGGGCGTCCGCTCGCTGCAGGACCTCCTCGCCGACACCGGTCCCGTCCCCGAGGTCGACATCGACCCCGACCGGGACGTGGCCGCCCTGCCGTACTCCTCCGGCACCACCGGCGTCCCCAAGGGCGTCATGCTCACCCACACCTCGATCGCCACCAACCTCGCCCAACTCGACCCGGTCATGCCCATGCGACCGGGCGACCGGATCCTGGCAGTGCTTCCCTTCTTCCACATCTACGGCCTCACCGCCCTGATGAACGCGCCCCTCCGGCAGGGCGCCACCGTGGTCGTCCTGCCCCGCTTCGAGCTCGACGCCTTCCTCGGCGCCATCCAGGAGCACCGCATCAACGGCCTGTACGTGGCGCCGCCGATCGTCCTCGCCCTCGCCAAGCACCCCGCCGTCGCCGACTACGACCTCTCCTCCCTGGAGTACCTCGTCAGCGCCGCCGCCCCCCTCGACGCCGACCTCGCCGAAGCCTGCTCGGCCCGGCTCGGCCTGCCGCCCGTCCGCCAGGCGTACGGCATGACCGAGCTCTCCCCGGCCACCCACGTCACCCCGCTCGACGCCGCGAACCCCCCACCCGGAACGGTCGGCAGGCTGCTGCCCTCCACCGAGCTGCGGATCCTCTCCCTCGACGACCCGGCCAAGGACGCCGCCCCCGGCGAGGAGGGGGAGGTCGCCATCCGGGGCCCCCAGGTCATGAAGGGCTACCTCGGCCGCCCCGACGCCACCGCGGCCATGATCGACGCCGAGGGCTGGGTGCACACCGGCGACGTCGGCCGCGTCGACCAGGACGGCTGGCTCCACGTCGTCGACCGGGTGAAGGAACTCATCAAGTACAAGGGCTTCCAGGTCGCCCCCGCCGAACTCGAAGCACACCTCCTCGCCCACCCGGGCGTCGCCGACGCCGCCGTCATCGGCGTCACCACCGAGGACGGCACCGAGATCCCCAAGGCCTTCGTCGTCCGCCAGCCCGCCGCGCCCGACCTCACCGCCGAGGAGGTCATCGCGCACGTCGCCGCGCGGGTCTCCCCGTACAAGAAGGTCCGCAGCGTGGAGTTCATCGACGCCGTCCCCCGGGCGGCATCCGGAAAGATCCTCCGAAGGGAACTGAGGGACCGCGCATGACCCTGGTCGACGTCACCGAGGAGCGGGGCATCACCACGCTCGCCCTGAACTCCCCGGCCACCCGCAACGCCCTCTCCGCCCCGCTCGTCGGCGAGCTCGCCGACGCGCTCACCGCCTGCGGCAAGGACCCGGCGGTCCGGGCGGTCGTGCTCACCCACACCGGCTCCACGTTCAGCGCGGGCGCCGACCTGAAGGCGCCCCCCAGCCCCTACGCCTTCGTCGACCTGCTCCGCCAGGTCGTCGAGCTGCCGAAACCGGTCGTCGCCCACGTCACCGCCGGCAGCCACACCCGGGCCGGTGGCCTCGGCCTGCTCGGCGCCGCCGACGTCGTCCTCGCCGGCGAGGGGGCGGACTTCGCCCTCACCGAGGTGCGGATCGGGGTCGCGCCCGCCGTCGTCTCCCTCACCCTGCTCCCCCGGCTGGAACCGCGTGCGGTTGCCCGGTACTACCTGACGGGCGAGCGGTTCGGCGTTCCGGAGGCCGTCGCCATGGGGCTGGTGACCGCCCCCGACGGGGAGCTCGACGCCGTGCTCGACGCGCTGCGCGCCGCGTCCCCGCAGGGCCTGCGGGAGGCGAAACGGCTGCTCACCGCTAGAGTCCTGGAGACCTTCGAACGCGACGCGGAGGACCTGGTGCAGAGATCGGCCACGCTCTTCGCCTCCGCCGAGGCGCGCGAGGGGATGACGGCCTTCCTCGAACGACGGGACCCCGCATGGCGGCTCTGACCGCACCCCAGCCGGACCGGAACCCCCCGCAGGACGGGAACCCCAAACCGGACCGGAACCCCAAACAGGACCGGAGCCGCGCCACCCGGCAGCGGCTCCTGGAGGCCGCCGTGTCCTGCCTGGCCGAGCGCGGCTGGGCGGGCTCCACGGTGGCCGTCGTCGCCGAACGCGCCGGCGTCTCCCGCGGCGCGGCCCAGCACCACTTCCCGACCCGCGAGGACCTCTTCACCGCCGCCGTCGAGTACGTCGCGGAAGAGCGCTCGCAGGCCCTGCGGGCGGTCCGCACGGAGGATCGCGAACAAGCCGTCGTCGCCCTCGTCGACCTCTATACCGGCCCCCTCTTCCGGGCCGCGCTCCACCTCTGGGTCGCCGCCTCGGGCGAGGAGCAGCTCCGCGAGCGGGTCACGGAGCTGGAGGCCCGCGTCGGGCGCGAGTCCCACCGCATCGCCGTCGAGGTCCTGGGCGCCGACGAGTCCCGCCCCGGCGTCCGCGAGACCGTCCAGGGGCTCCTGGACATGGCCCGGGGCCTGGGCCTCGCCACCCTCCTCACGGACGACCGCGCCCGCCGGGAACGGGTGGTGTCCCAGTGGGCGCGGCTCGTGAACGGGGCGCTGGTCTGACGGCCGGACCGGATCAGACCCCCGGGATCTCCCGCGCCCGGAAGGCGTCCCGGACCGCGTCCGCGGCGGCCGTGCCGTACATCTCCTGCGCGGTGGCGACGGTCGTCAGGGCCGCGTCCTCGAAGCTGGTGTCGGCGGCGAAGTCGAACTGGGCGTTCACGATGATCCGGTCGGCCGTGCGGGCGCCGAGCGCGTTCCGGATGTCGAAGAGGGCGCGGGACCAGATCTCGCCGTCGGCGTGGACCTCGCCCTCCAGGTCCGCGTAGGTCTTGGTGCCGTCGATCCGGCGCAGGCAGTGCGGGGCCGCGCTGTAACCGGTGGCGTCCCAGTCGGCGACGCAGGCCTGGTCGGCCTTCATCGGCCAGCCGTACTTCGTGACCGCGTTCGTGCCGACGGACACGGCCAGGTAGTCGCCGAAGGCCTCGCCGATCGAACCGGCCTCCAGCGAGCTGCCGAAGCCGGTCACCTGCGCGTTGTGCACCGCGTGGCCGTACTCGTGGAGGATCACCTCGGCGTCCTCGGCGTCGTCCACGCCGCCCTTGCCGAAGCGGATCTCGTCCTTCTTGTCGGTGAAGAAGGAGTTGTCGGCACCCCACTGGTTGAGACGGACCGGCTGCACCCGGTCGTTCGCCCCGGGCAGCTCGGTGCCGAAGCCGAGGCCCTGGAGGTACTCCTGCGCCTCGTTGACCCAGAAGTACGCCATGACCTGCTCGAACTGGTCGTCGGAGCGGTCGTACGTGGCCGCGTCGGCGACCTTCGCGGGCTTGCCGGTCTCGGAGCGGATGGCGACCCACCTGCCGGACAGGCCGCCGCTGGCGTCGAGGTTCCGGAGCGTCGCGAGGGCGTACGCGGAGGCGGGCACGTCGCTCGCGGCGTCCTTGTGGTCGGTGAGGGACTGGTCGCCCGAGGACTGGACCGGGTTCACCATGAAGATGCGGGCCTGCGGCGCGGCGGTGGCGGCGGAGGCCCCCGCGGACGGGAGCAGCGCCGCGGTGGCGGCGGCCACCGTGACGGCGGCTGCGGCGGCCAGTCCGCGAGAGGTGCGGCGGGTCATGGACATCCTCCTGCGATGGGGTGCTGCGACGGGAAGCTTGGCGTGTACCGAACACGCAGTGGCGGCGATCTTTGCGCAAGCCCACCGTTTTGAACAGGGTTTGAGTCATCGGGGGCCGGGACGTGACGCTTGCCACAGTCCCTTCGCCCCGGTCGCAGTACGCTGACTCCATGCCCCTGCTCGTACGCCGTCGCCACGTGGACTACGTCCGCGTCACGAGCATGGGCTGTCGCCGCTCCGCTTGACCCCCGGGCACCACTCCACGCCCCTGCGGGTCCCTCGTCCGAGCCCCAGCCGACCGGCACCCGTGGCCCCCGCCCCACCCCTGGCGGCCCGCCCCGGGCACCCGTAACACCCCGCGGATGCACCCATGACGAACCGTTCGTACCCGTCCCAGCTCCCCATCGTCGACCTCTCGGCAGCCGACCGCGGCCCCCAGGCCCGGAAGCTCCTCCACGCCCAGCTCCACTCGGCCGCCCACGACGTCGGCTTCTTCCAGCTCATCGGGCACGGCGTCAGCGCCGCCGAGACGCAGGCGCTCACCTCCGCCATGCACGCCTTCTTCGCCCTGCCCGAGGCGGACCGGCTCGCCCTCGACAACATCAACTCACCGCACTTCCGCGGCTACACGCGCATCGGCGACGAGCGCACCGGCGGCGCCCGCGACTGGCGCGACCAGCTCGACATCGGCGCCGAGCGGCCCGCGCACCACCCCGCCCCCTGGGAAGCCCCGTACTGGTGGCTCGAAGGCCCCAACCAGTGGCCCGCCGCCCTCCCCGAACTCCGCACCGCCGCGCTGCACTGGATCGACCGCCTCAGCGGCGTCGCCGAGCGCCTCCTGCACGAGCTGCTCGCTTCCATCGGCGCGCCCGCCGACTTCTACGACGACATCTTCGGCCCGCGCGCCCATCCGCACCTCAAGCTGGTGCGCTACCCGGGCAGCAGCGGCGAGGGCGACGACCAGGGCGTCGGCGCGCACAAGGACTACGGCTTCCTCACCCTGCTGCTGCAGGACCAGGTCGGCGGCCTCCAGGTGCAGCGCGAGGACGGTGACTTCCACGACGTGCCGCCGCTGCCGGGCGCCTTCGTGGTCAACCTCGGCGAGCTCTTGGAAGTCGCCACCGACGGTTACCTGGTCGCCACGAACCACCGGGTGGTGTCCCCGCCCGGGGCCACCGAGCGCTTCTCCGTGCCGTTCTTCTACAACCCGCGGCTCGACGCCCGGATCGCGCCGCTGGCCTTCCCCTTCGCGGACCGTGCCCCCGGCGTCACGGCGGACCCGGCGAACCCGCTGTTCGCCGAGTACGGCCGCAACGAACTGAAGGGCAAGCTCCGTGCCCACCCGCTGACCACGGCCCGCCACCACGCCGACCTGCTCCTGCGGCAGGAGCGGCCGGCGCAACTGGTCTAGGACGGGCCCCGAAAGCGGCTCCGTCCGCCCGGCGGGCGCCGCGGTCCGGGCCGGCGCCTCCGGCCGGTGGTCAGCCGACGATGTCGGAGTAGCCCTCGATCTCCCGCGGGTCCCGCTGGCCGGGGCCCGTGTAGCGGGCCGAGGGGCGGACCAGGCGGCCGGTGCGCTTCTGCTCCAGGATGTGCGCCGACCAGCCGGCCGTGCGGGCACAGCTGAACATCGACGTGAACATGTGCGCCGGGACCTCGGCGAAGTCCAGCACGATCGCCGCCCAGAACTCCACGTTCGTCGCCAGGACGCGGTCCGGGCGGCGGTTGTGCAGCTCCTCCAGGGCGGCCTTCTCCAGGGCCTCGGCCACCTCGAAGCGCGGGGCGGCCAGCTCCTTGGCGGTGCGGCGGAGCACCCGGGCGCGGGGGTCCTCGGCGCGGTAGACGCGGTGTCCGAAGCCCATCAGGCGCTCGCCCTTGTCGAGGGCCTGCTTCACGTACGCGGTGGCGTCGCCGGTCCGCTCGATCTCCTCGATCATGCCGAGGACGCGGGAGGGCGCTCCGCCGTGCAGCGGTCCGGACATCGCGCCCACGGCGCCGCTCAGCGCCGCCGCCACGTCCGCACCGGTCGAGGCGATGACCCGTGCGGTGAACGTGGACGCGTTCATGCCGTGCTCGGCGGCGGAGGTCCAGTACGCGTCGACGGCCTTGACGTGCTTCGGGTCGGGCTCGCCGCGCCACCGGATCATGAACCGCTCGACGACCGACTGGGCCTTGTCGATCTCGCTCTGCGGCACCATCGGCAGGCCCTGGCCGCGTGCGGACTGGGCGACGTACGAGAGGGCCATGACGGCCGCGCGGGCGAGGTCGTCACGGGCCTGCTCGGCCGAGATGTCCAGGAGCGGTTTGAGGCCCCACACGGGAGCGAGCATCGCGAGGGCGGACTGCACGTCGACCCTGATGTCACCGGAGTGCACGGGGATCGGGAAGGGCTCGGCGGGCGGCAGACCGGGGTTGAAGGCACCGTCGACGAGCAGACCCCAGACGTTGCCGAACGAGACGTGGCCGACGAGGTCCTCGATGTCGACGCCGCGGTAGCGGAGGGCGCCGCCCTCCTTGTCGGGTTCGGCGATCTCCGTCTCGAACGCGACGACTCCCTCAAGCCCGGGTACGAAGTCGGACATCAGGCGGCTCCTCTATCGATGATCGATCAAATTGCTTGATCGATGGTGGGGAATCAACAGTCATCCAGCCCACGAGTCTGTACGGTTCCGATGATGCGGGGAAGCGTGACATCCGGCACACTGCGCCGATCCGGCGAGGGAGGATTAGCGCCCTGCGGTGGCGGGCACACTGGGCCGCTGCGGCAGGATGGCCCTGTGACCGACGCCCTGGATCCCGCCGCCATGCGCGAGCAGTACCGCACCACGGAGCTGTCCGCGGCCGACCTCTCGCCCGAACCGATCGGACAGTTCGCCCGCTGGTTCAAGGAGACCGCCGCGAATCCGGCGATCCACGAACCGAACGCGATGATCGTCTCGACGGCGACCCCCGAGGGCCGCCCCTCCTCCCGCACGGTCCTCCTGAAGCACTACGACGAGGCCGGCTTCGTCTTCTTCACCAACTACGAGTCCCGCAAGGGCAGGGAACTGGCGGCCAACCCGCACGCCGCGCTGCTCTTCCCCTGGCATCCGCTGGCCCGGCAGGTCATCGTCACCGGCCGTGCCGAGCACGTCGGCCGCGACGAGACGGTCGCCTACTTCCGGACCCGCCCGCACGGCTCCCAACTCGGCGCCTGGGCGAGCCCGCAGTCCTCGGTCATCGCCTCCCGCGCGGAGCTCCTGCGCCGCTACGAGGAACTGGCCGCCCGCTATCCCGAGTCCGAGCAGGTCCCGGTCCCCCCGGCGTGGGGCGGCATCCGGGTCGTCCCCGAGGCGGTCGAGTTCTGGCAGGGCCACGAGAACCGCCTCCACGACCGCCTCCGCTACGTCCGGGAGGAAGGCGGGGGCTGGCGGGTGGAGCGCCTGGCCCCCTGAGCGGCCCCGCCGCGACCCGTCGCGGCCGTGGTCTTCGCGCGCTCCCGCCCCCGGGTCCCGGGGGCGGGAGCGCCCGGCCCGGAACGCGGACGACCCGTGAGTCTTGGCACCGTCCGCCTAGGTTCGGACGGAGCCTGCCGGCCGGACTGCCGGCGACTCACGGGTCGGGTGACTGCGTTGGTGTTCGGCAGAAGGCCTGCCGAGGTGCACAGAGTGCGACTGGCAGGCCTTAGCCCGCAGTCACCTCACGAGTCCGAAAAGAAACCATTTTTTCGGATCACCTCCTTTCGCGTGTACCCACACCCTAAGGAGCGTCCGCACGCACCTCAACCCTTTTATGCGAGCCGTCCCGGACGACGCCCCCGGGCCGCTCGGGGACCCGGGGCGGCGACTTCGCGGAACAGGGGTGTGCCCTGCGTCACGTTCTAGTTGAATGGTCGCAGCATGGGGGGTGTCTGGATGAGTGCTTTCACGGGGGCCACGAGCGACGCCGTCTCCGTCCCGGGAGCGGGTGCCGATCTCCTGGCCGCGCTGCTCGACGGCATGGACGCCGCGCTCTGCGCGTTCGACGCCGACGGAACGGTCACGCACTGGAACCGGGAGGCCGAGCGGATCCTCGGCTGGTCCGCCGGAGAGGCGGTCGGAAGACACGGCTTCGAGGGGTGGGCGGCCCGGAGCGCCGACGCCGAGGAGACCCTGAAGCGGCTGATGGGCACCATGAAGGGCCCGGGTCGGCAGATCCACGAGTTCGTGCTGCTGCACAAGGACGGCGGACGGGTCCTCGTGCGCAGCCAGTCGGCCGGGGTGCGCGGCACGGACGGCAGTCCCGCCGGGGTGTACTGCGCCTTCAGCGAGGTCCACGTCCAGCTCGACCTGGAGCGTTCGGTGGCGCTCAGCGAGGCCCTCTTCGACGACGCCTCCTGGGGCGTCGTCCTCGTCGACGCCGATCTGCGGCCGGCCGTCGTCAACGGTCATGCGGCCCGCGCCTTCGGGACCGGGCGCACCACCCTGCTCGGACGGCCGCTCGGCGACGTCGTCGTGCACGGCCTCGAAGAACTGGAAGGGGCCCTCCAGCACGTCCTGGCCGAGGGCACGCCGCCCGGTCCCGCCGAGGTGTGGGTGACGCTCCGGATCAACGCGGAGGAGCGCCGCCGCTGCTGGCGGAGCGGCTTCCTGCGCTTGTCGTCCCCGATGGCCGAGGTGCCGGTGCCGCTGGGAGTGGCCTGGCTGTTCCAGGACGTGACGGAGGAGCGGCTCGCGGCGAGGGAAGCCGACCGGCTGCGGTTCCGCTGGAGCCAGCTGCACCGGGCGGGGGCGGCGGCGGCGGAGTGCGAGGACCCGGCGGAGGCGACCGCGGTCCTGCTCGACTTCGCCCTGGCCGGGTTCGCCGACCACGCCCTGATCGACCGGCCGGCCGGGGAGCGGCGGCTCACCCGGGCCCTGGCCACGCCGGCGGCCACCGCCCCGGGCCCGGCCTCGCCGGTCGTCGGCGGTGGCATACCGCTGCGGTACGGGCCGCGGCACCCGGCGCTCCAGGCCTGGGACCGGGAGGGGACGGTCCGGGCGACCGCCGGCCGGACCGCCGAGGTGTGGGCGGAGGCCCACCAGTGGCCCGGGGACGCGGCGCACGCCCTGTGCGTGGTGCTGCGCTCCCGGGGGGAGACCCTGGGCGTCCTCACCTTCCTGCGCGCCGCGGGCCGCTCCCCCTTCGAGCGGGAGGACGTGGTGTACGCGGAGTCGGTGGCCTCGCGGGTGGCGCTGGTGCTGGACCTCGCCGGGGCGTCCTGACCGCCCCGCACCCCGGGACCGCGGGACGGTCCTCAGTGCCGGAAGAAGATCCGGTCGCCGTACTCGCTCATCACGCGCCCGTTCCACTCGTGTCCGCCGTCGACGTTGCCGGAGCGCAGCAGCGGCGGCTCGATGCCCAGGCGCACGAGTTCCTCGGCGGCGGCGGCCATCATCGCCTGCATGAGGGCGCTGGTGACGACGGTGGAGGCGGGGGCGAAGGGGGCCTCGATGCCCTCGTGGGTGAGCTCGGCGTCCCCGACGGCGATCTTCGAGTCGAGGACGATGTCGCAGTGGTCCTTCAGGTACGTCCCGGAGACGTGCCGCGACTTCGTCTCCGTCGCGTACGCCACCGACGTGACGCCGATGACGGTGAGGCCGAGCGCACGGGCGTTCATGGCCATCTCCACCGGAAGGGCGTTGCGCCCGGAGAGGGAGATGATGACCAGGACGTCGCCGGCCTTGGCGGGGGAGGAGTCGAGGACCGCTCCGGCGAGCCCGTCGACCCGCTCCAGGGCCGAGCCGAGGGTGGCGGGCATGACGTCGACGCCGACGGCGCCGGGGACGGCGAGCAGGTTCATCAGGGCGAGGCCGCCGGCCCGGTAGACGACGTCCTGGGCGGCGAGCGAGGAATGGCCCGCGCCGAAGGCGAAGAGCCGGTTGCCGTTCGCGACGGCTTGGGCGATCGCGGCTCCGGCGGCGGCGATCTCGGCGGAGTCCCCGTCCCGCACCTGCTGGAGCAGTCCGATGGCGGCGTCGAAGAACTGTCCGGCCAGCTTGCTCTCGCCCATCGCGGCGGCTCCTTCTCGTGGTGCTCTCGTGGTGTGCTCTGGTCGTTGCGCGTGCCGAGGTCGCCGATCACGGTGCGGTCTGGACCATTGCTCTGTCAATACCGCCTCGCCCTTATGCGGTCCGGTTGTCGGTCGGATGCGCAAGAATTGGGGCAGGGCTAGCGCACGACTCATCGAGAGGCACATATGTCCGGACTGATCGACACGACGGAGATGTACCTCCGCACCATCCTTGAGCTTGAGGAGGAGGGCGTGGTGCCGATGCGTGCCCGGATCGCCGAGCGGCTCGACCAGAGCGGCCCGACGGTGAGCCAGACGGTCGCGCGGATGGAGCGCGACGGTCTGGTGGCCGTGGCCAGTGACCGGCACCTGGAGCTCACGGACGAGGGCCGCCGCCTCGCCACCCGCGTCATGCGCAAGCACCGACTGGCCGAGTGCCTGCTCGTCGACGTGATCGGCCTGGAGTGGGAGCAGGTGCACGCCGAGGCGTGCCGCTGGGAGCACGTGATGAGCGAGGCGGTGGAGCGGCGGGTCCTGGAGCTGCTGCGCCACCCCACGGAGTCGCCGTACGGGAACCCGATCCCGGGTCTGGAGGAGCTGGGCGAGGAGGCCGAGGCGGAGGCGTTCCTCGACGACTCCATGGTCTCCCTGGCCGACCTGGACGCCAGCGCCGGGAAGACGGTGATCGTGCGTCGGATCGGCGAGCCGATCCAGACGGACGCCCAGTTGATGTACACGCTGCGGAGGGCCGGCGTGCAGCCCGGTTCGGTGGTGTCGGTGTCGGAGTCGCCGGGCGGGGTCCTGGTGGGCAGCGGCGGCGAGGCCGCCGAGCTGGACGCGGAGGTCGCGGCGCACGTGTTCGTCGCGAAGCGCTGACCCCGTTCCACGCGGGCTGAGGGGCGTCCGTTCGGGCGCCCCTCGCTCGTTCGTTTCGCCGTCGTCCCGTTCCCCTGCTGCTTCCGCCCCGTTCCGCCCGGCGCCGTCGGTGGGGAGCCGAGCGGAGCGCCCCGCGTCCGGAGCGTCCGTCGGGCGACCCGTTTTACATCGGAATGGCCACGCCCGCGCCTCTGCCGTGCCACGCTGGTACGAGCCGGGCGTGGAGGGGGTGGGGCCATGAGGGCTACGGACGACAGAGGGCCCCGACGCCTTCCGGCGTCGGGGCCTGTCCTCCCCTGTGCTGACCTGGAGCCCCGAGCTCTCAAGGTCGTCCCCCTCGGACCGTTTTTCCCCGAGCGGTCCGCCTCCCGTTCAAGATCTCCCCTCGGCAGCACGGGTCAATCCTTGAGTCCTGTCACTCGAACGAGGGGTGTTGCGTGGCAGGAGCGCACTTTCGAATACGAGTTCGATACTCTGGCGGGGTTCGACGAAGAAGAGGGGGTGCCGGATCCATGGCGCGACGACTCGACGTCACCGGGGCCGACGGCGTCCGGCTGGCTGCCTGGGACCACACGGTCCGGGACCGCACGGCCGGGAGCGCCGGCCGCGGGATCGTCCCCCAGCCCGGACCGGGCGTCCCCGCACGCCCCGACGACCGGTCCGTTCCCCGGCCGGCCGGCCCTCCGCGGGCGCCGGCCCCGCGGCCCGCTCCCGGGGTGTTACTCCTCCACGGCCTGATGGGACACGCGGGTCACTGGGCCGCCGCCGTCCGCCGCCTCACCGGCGGCCACCGGATCGTCGCCCTCGACCAGCGGGGCCACGGTGCCAGTGAGAAGCCCGCCGCCGGCCCCTTCACCCGCGAGGCGTACGTGGCGGACGCCGTCGCCGTCGTGGAGCAGCTCGGTCTCGGCCCGGTGACCCTCGTCGGCCACTCCATGGGAGCCCTGACGGCCTGGCAGTTGGCCGCGGAGCGACCGGACCTGGTGCGCGCCCTCGTCATCTGCGACATGCGGGCCTCGGCCCTCGGGGCGGCCTCGCAGCGCGCCTGGCAGGACTGGTTCCGCAACTGGCCGGTGCCCTTCCCGTCCCTGGAGGCCGTGCACCGCTGGTTCGGCGACGAAGACCCCTGGGTCGAGGTCCCCCATCCGGCGAGGGGCGCGTTCTTCGCCGAGGTGATGACCGAGCGCCCCGACGGCTGGCGGCCGGTCTTCGACCCGGCGCAGATGTTGGCCTCCCGGGCGACCTGGGTCCACGACGCCCACTGGGACTCCCTCGCCCAAGTCCGCTGTCCCACGCTCGTCGTGCGCGGCCTCGACGGGGAGTTGGGCCGCGCCGAGGCCCAGGAGATGGTCCGGGTGCTGCCCCACGGGGCGTACGCGGAGGTCCCCGATGCCGGCCACCTGCTCCACTACACCCACCCCGAGGCCTGGGCCGAAGTGGTGGAGCCCTTCCTGAACGGTGTCCTCACCCTGTGACGCCCCGGGGGCAGTGCGTCCCTCCGGTGCGTGTACGGTCCCTGAAACACGACGCGTCGAGTGTTCAGGTCTCCGCGTCGGCGGGAGGGGATGTCAATGCGCAATTCCATGCTGCGGCGCGTGGCCACGGTGGCCACGACGCTGGGGCTCACCTCGCTCGGCCTCTTCGGCGCGGGTGCGGCGCCGGCGCAGGCCGCCATCAGCGACTGCCCGTCCGGTTACTTCTGCGCCTGGAAGACGGACAACGGCACCGGCACGATGTACAAGACCAACGTCGACCGGGCGACGCTCGGGACGTGGGACAACGCATTCAACTCGGTCGTCAACCACACGAACACGTTCGCCTGCCTCTATGACGCCCCTGACCACGACGTCAACGGAGGCGCCTACGTCTGGGCCCCGGATCCGGCGGGCACCGAGTGGGGCTACGCCGGAAACAGGACCAGCTCGCTGAAGTTCGTCCCGACCGAGCGCGAGTGCGTCCTGCCCGCGTACCCCGAGTGGGGCTCGTACCCCAGCCCCACCTCGGCCGGCTTCGGTGACATGAACGCCGACAAGAAGGCGGACGTCATCGTCCGGGACAAGGCCGGCCGGCTGTGGTTCCTGCCCGGTGACGACTCGGGCCGGCTGATCGGCACCGGCGGCTGGAACACCATGAACGCCCTCACCCGGCACGGCGACTTCAGCCGGGACGGGCGCGAGGACGTCATCGCCCGCGAGAAGTCCACCGGCAAGCTGTGGCTCTACCCCGGCACCGGCACAGGCACCCTCGGCAGCCGCACGCTGATCGGCACCGGCGGCTGGAACGCCATGAACAAGATCACCGCATTCGGTGACCTGACCGGCGACGGCCGGTCCGACCTCATCGCCGTCGAGACCTCCACCGGCAAGCTGTGGCTCTACCCGGGCACCACCACCGGCACCCTCGGCGGCCGCAAGCTGATCGGCACCGGCGGCTGGAACAGCATGAACGCCCTGGTCGGCGCCGGTGACATGAACGGCGACGGCCGGTCCGACCTCATCGCCCGCGAGGCGTCCACCGGCAAGCTGTGGCTCTACCCCGGCACCTCGACCGGCACCCTCGGCCCGCGCGTGCTCATCGGCTCCGGCGGCTGGAACGTCATGGAGACGTTCCTCGCGGTCGGCGACTACAACGGCGACGGCCTCAACGACCTCGCGACGCTCACCAAGAGCAGCTACGTCGGCGAGGGCTGTCGCGGCGTGGGCTGTCTGGTCCTGTACTCGGGCAAGGGAACCGGCGGGCTCAAGGCGGGCCTGCCGGAGGACGCCAACTGGATGGGCCTGAACGGGGCCTTCTGACCCGCCGGAACCCGCCGGGGCCTTCCTCCGACCGGGGGAGGCCCCGACGGGTGCACCCGCCGTGACGGGGCGCCCGCGGGCAGGGGAGGGGGTCAGCGCGTCAGTCGCCAGACCCGGTCCTCGCCCGTCTCGGCCGGGGCGGTGGGCTCGTGGGGGCGCCGGAGGTGGTCCGTGAAGCCGAGCCGGGCGGGAACGGCCGCGCTGGCCAGGTGCGCGACGTCGTGCACGATCTCGACGCCGGTGACCCCGGGCAGCCGGAAGGCCTGCTCGACCAGGGCCCGGGCGGCACGCGTGGCGAGGCCGCGGCCGATCGCCCCCGGGTGCAGCCAGTACCCGATCTCCAGCACGTCGTCCGGGGTGGCCCGGTCGTGCCGGTGCAGACCGCAGGAGCCGACGATGGCCCCGTCGAGCAGGATCGCGTAGCTGTACTCCTCGCCGCTCGCCCACAGCTCCGCCCGGGAGGTCAGGAAACCGGCGGTCCTCTCCCGGCTGTGCTCGGTGATCCACGCCAGCCAGGGGCGCAGGTGCTCCGCCGACTCCTCGATGACCCGGAAGAGCTCCGGCAGGTCGGCCTCGCCGCGGAAGGCGCGCAGGACGAGGCCGTCGCCGAGGTCGATGAGTTCCTGTGGCCGGGGAGCGTTCATGGGGCGAGGATCGTACGCTCCGACCCTCCTGGGCAAGCGATTTCGGCGGCCGGGGGGGCGGGTCGCACACCGGAACGCCGATGGCCCGCTCGGGAAGGGAGCGGGCCATCGGCGTTCCCGGACGTCGGGAAACCGACTACCCCTTGCTGACCGCCGCCAGGATCTCCGGCAGTCGCTTCGCCGTGCGCGGGGCCGCCAGCTTGAGGCCCGCCAGGACGAGGAGCGCGCCGTAGAGCCCACCTGCCGGCAGGAGGACCCAGAGCAGCGACTGCCGGTCGGAGAAGTGCAGGTAGAGCGTCACGGCGATGAGCGGGGAACACAGCACCGCCCCCGAGAACATCCCGCCGAAGATCGAGATCCAGGCCAGGCCGACCTGCCCCGGGACCACGTTCTTGTAGCCGCTGTCCTGGGGGATCGAGTACGGGAAGCTCGCCGAGGTGACCGCGCCCGTCCCGACCATGGCGCCGAGCAGCCCGAGCGCCAGGCCGAGGGCACCGGGCAACCGGGACCAGGCCCCGAGGACCGCTGCCGTCAGCACCGTGACCAGGACCGTGTACGGAACGGTGACGGAGAGCACGGCCAGGGTCCGGGCCCGGAGCTCGACGAAGGCGTCGGCCGCCGTCGAGATGGTCTGCGCCACCATCCAGAACGCCGAGGCGTCCTGGCCGAACTGGTTGTACATCAGGACGCCGAGCATGCCGGAGGCGAAGCACGCCCAGTAGACCGAGCCCACGCCCTGGTAGACGTTGAACAGCGGGACGATCAGACCGATGGCGAGCGAGGACACCCAGGCCGCCTTCGTCTTCGGATCGCGCCAGGCGTAGCGCAGGCTGCGCTCCATGATCGCGCCGGTGCGCCCGTCGGGCAGGATCCGGCCGAGCCGGCCGCCGCCGTCCTTCTCGCCGGCTCCGGCGTCCCCGGCCGCGCCGATCGTGGAGCCGTCCGGCTCGACCATCAGCCGGACCAGGCTCCGCCGCCACCAGTACACGAGGGCCGCGAGCGCCGCGGCCGTGAGCAACAGCCGGGCCGCCGCCACCGCGTGGTCACCGGCACTCGCGGAGTCGACGGCGCCGAGCGCCGCGGCCGGTGGCAGCCAGCCGACGACCTTCGCCGCCGGTTCGAGCGACTCCAGACCACCGGCCCGGCTGAGGCGTTGGGCGCCGAAGTTCACGACCTGCATGCCGACCGCGATGACCAGACCGCTCAGGAGCGCCAGGTCCCGACCCCTGCGCGAGGTGAGGAGCCGGACGTTGGCGGCGGCCACGGCCCGGGACAGCGCGACGCACGTCAAGGTCGTGAGCGGGACGGCGAGGACGGCAACGAGGGTGCCGGCCGCGCCGTGCGCGAGGGACAGCGCCGCGCCCACCGAGAGCAGGAAGGTGAGGACCGGGCCGATGCCGACGAGGGAGGCCACGAGCAGGGCCCGGACCAGCGGCCGGGGGTGCAGCGGCAGCATCACCAGCCGCGTCGGGTCGAGGGTCTCGTCCCCGCTGGGGACGAACAGCGGCATCACCGCCCAGGACAGCGCGGTCACCCCGACGACGAGCACCGCGACCGGATAGGCGTGGGACCCGCCCCGCAGCAGCACGAAGACGAGGACCAGCACGGCGGAGAGGACGATGCCGGAGACGGACGACAGGACGTACGCGGCGGTCCGCCCGCCCGACTGCCGCAGCCCGTTCCGCAGCAGCGACAGCTTCAGCCGGACGAAGACCGGGGTGAGGGACGGTGTCGCCGGGGCGTCGGTCGTGGTGGGGGAGGCGACGGTGCTCATCGCTGGGCACCGCCCGCACCGCCCGTGGCGTGCGGGTCCGTGCCGGTGCCGACCGCTCCGCTGCCCAGCCAGTCCAGCGAATCCCCGCTCGGCGCACGGCCGTTCGCGCCCACCAGCTCCAGGAACGCCTCCTGGAGCGAGGGCGCCGAGCCCTTGACCTCGGCCAGCGGGCCCTGGGCCCGGATCCGGCCGCCCGCCATGACGGCGACCCAGTCGCAGAGCGACTCCACGAGTTCCATGACGTGGCTGGAGAAGATGACGGTCGCGCCGGAGGCGGTGTAGCGCTCCAGGACCCCGCGGATGGTCTGGGCCGAGACCGGGTCGACGCCCTCGAAGGGTTCGTCGAGGAAGAGGACCTCCGGGTTGTGGAGGAGCGCGGCGGCGAGGCCGATCTTCTTCCGCATGCCGGTCGAGTAGTCGACGACCAGTTTGTTCTGCGAGGCGGTCAGGTCCAGCACGTCGAGGAGCTGTGCCGCCCGCTTGTCGACCTCGACGCCGGGAAGGCCCCGCAGTCGACCGGTGTAGGAGAGGAGTTCGCGCCCCGAGAGGCGCTCGAAGAGCCGCAGCCCCTCCGGCAGGTTGCCGATGCGGGTCTTGACCCGGGCGACCGATTCCGGGTCGGCCCACACGTCGTGCCCGGCGACGAGGATGCGACCGTGGTCGGGGCGCAGCAGTCCCGTGATCATGGACAGGGTGGTGGTCTTGCCCGCCCCGTTGGGCCCCACGAGCCCGATGAACCGTCCGGCGGGCAGGACGAGATCGATCCCGTTCACCGCGATCTGTTCGCCGAAGCGCTTCCACAGCCCCTCGACCCGCACCGCGGGGACGCGGTTTTCCCCCCGCGCAGCCCCCGCCGTGTCGATCGTTCCGTTGAATGCCTGGTCAGGCATGTTATGTCAACCTTTCGGTTGTCCCCGTAAAGCGTTACGGGGACACCCTAAAGGCGGGGCCTTCGGCCCCCGGGGTCACTGGGCCCGGCTCCTCGCCTCCGCTGCTTCCCGGCCGCAGGCGTACGCGAGGGCGCTGATCAGCTCTTCGGCGTCCGGCAGCCAGCGGTTCGCCGGGGTGGGGCGGCGCGCCCACTGCACCGCACCGGAGCCGCCGATCCGGGTGGGCGGGGCGGCCACGTAGTACCCCTCGCCGCGCGTGACCAGGTCGATGGAGGCCGGGACCCAGCCCAACTTGCGCACCAGGTCGGGCACCTTGGTGGCGGCTCCGGGCAGGACGAAGAAGTACATCCGGCGGTCCGGGGTGCAGGTCACGGGTCCGAGCGTCAGCTCCATCCGCTCCATGCGGGCGAGTGCCAGGAAGCCGGCCGTCTCCGGCACCTCGATCGCGTCGAAGGTGCGGCCGGTCGGCAGCAGGATCGACGCCTTCGGGGTCTTGGACCACATCCGGCGGGCGCCGACGCCGCTGCCGGTCGCCTGGGTCGACCAGTCGGGCCGGACGGCGTGGGCACCGGGCGCGGCGCACGCCTCCGCTCCGCACGAGCAGCGTTCCTTGCCTTCGACGACTTCCAGCCAGGTCCCGGGAAACACGTCCCAGTGCCGCTCTTCCGCGTACCGCACGGCGCTGTCCAGCAGCTGCTCGCCCCGCTGCTTGGGGATCTGTGCGGCGTCCGTGACTCCCATGGTCTCTTCCACGCACAGCACAACTTCACCCGCCACCTGGGGTTACGGGCGGGGCGGAGGGTGTGTTGACGCATCGATCCTGCACGTGGGGCGCATGGGTGCACTGATGGGGGCGCGCGAAAGGTCGGGAAGCGGGGGTGGGTACGGACCCGGGGGGCGCGGTGTCGGTGTCGCGGCTGACGTGTCCGGTTTCGCTTGTTCACATCTGCATTGAGTGCATATTCACCGGGCAATGATCCCTTCTCTGTTGATCACCGCACGGCCTCAGGGGGTAATCCATGGCAGCCAGGCCACTCGTTCCGCGTCAGCTCAACGAACGGCTCCAGGCGCTCATTCAGGAAGCCGGTTGTTCGAACGCCGGTCTCGCCCGCAGGGTCAACCTGGTCGGTGCGGAGCGCGGCCTCGACCTTCGGTACGACAAGACCTCGGTGGCCCGCTGGCTGCGCGGCCAGCAGCCGCGCGGTCGGGCGCCCGGGATCATCGCCGAGGCACTGGGCCGCAAGCTGGGGCGAACGATCACGATCGACGAGGTCGGCATGGCCAACGGCCGGAACCTCGCCGCCGGAGTGGGGCTGCAGTTCGCGCCGACCGTCCCCGCGGCGATCGAGCAGGCCTGCGAGCTGTGGCGCAGCGACGTGGGGCACCGGGACTTCCTGAGCGGTGCGGCGGTCGCGGCCTCCGCGCTCGTCGAACCCAGCAGGGACTGGTTGATCACCGGGCCGGACGCGCACGTGGCCCGGACGAGCGGTGCCCGCGTCGGGATCGCGGACGTGACGGCGGTGCGGGAGCTGACCACCGCACTCGTCGACCTCGACCGGCGCTTCGGCAGCGGGCACGTGCGGCCGGTGGTGGTGCACTACCTCGACAGCGTGGTGTCGGTGATGCTGACCGGCTCGTACCGCGAGGAGGTCGGCCGACGGCTCTTCGCCGCGGTGGCCCGACTGACCGAGCTCGCCGGATACATGGCGGTGGACACCGGTGAACCGGGCCTCGCCCAGCGGTACTACATCCAGGCCCTGCGGCTCGCCCAGGCTGCCGGGGACCGGGGGTACGGCGGCTACGTCCTCGCCGCTTCGATGAGTCACCTCGCCGCGCAGCTCGGAAACCCCCGGGAAATCGCCCAGTTGGCACGGGCGGCCCAGGAGGGCACGCGCGGGAAGGTGCCGCCGCGCGCGGAGGCGATGTTCTTCGCGGCGGAGGCGCGCGGACACGCCCTGACGGGCGACTCCGGGGCCTTCGAGTCGGCGGCGGGCCGTGCCGAGCGCGCCCTGGAGCGGGCCGATCCGGAAGTGGACGAGGACCCGGAGTGGATCGTCCACTTCGACGCGGCCTACCTCGCGGACGAAATGGCCCACTGCCACCGGGACCTGGGGCGGGCGGAGGCCGCGGTGCGGGCGGCCGAGGAGGCGGTCGCCGGACATCCGGAGCCGCGGGTGCGGCGGCGCGCGATCGGCCTCGCCCTGCTCGCCTCGGCGCGGGTCCAGCAGCGGGAGGTGGAGCAGGCCTGCCGGACGGGCGTCCAGGCGCTCGAACTCCTCGGAACGCTCCGCTCGTCGCGGGGCGCGGGGTACCTGGACGACCTGCGGGAGCGCCTGCAGCCCTATGCGGAGGAAGCGGTGGTGCGGGAGTTCGACGCACGGATGGAGCTCCACGCGGCTTGAAGGGCCGTTCCGCCGCCCCCGGCGGGCGCACGACGACGGCCACGGCACCTCGCCGTGCCGTCGGACCACCCGCGTGCGCCCGGTGCGGGGATGCCCTTCCGCCGTGCGGTGCACCGCGGCTGACGCCGCGTGCCGATCCACCGCGGATCGCGGGACGCCCCCGGGCCCCGGTTTCGCGCACCGGTTGTGTAACCGGTCTCACACGTGTGTGCGGACCCCCGTACGCACCCGGTAGCGTGACCGACGATTCCATAGGTCCATCAGTAGGAGCTCCCGGTGACGCAGAACGGACAGGGTCCGGAGTCGCAGTACCCGCCGGTGCCCCCCGCGCAGGGGGGAGCGCAGCCGTGGGGCGGCGCCTGGGGCCCCGCCGGTGGCCAGCCGGGCGGGCAGCCGCTGCCGCCCGCGCAGCCGCTGCCTCCGGAGGCGCCCCCGGGGGCCGCCGACGCGCAGTCCACCCAGTACCTGCCGCCGGTGCCGCCGCAGCAGCAGGTGCCGCAGCCGGGGTACGGCTACCCGGGACCCGGCGCCCCGGCCGCCGACGCGCAGTCCACCCAGTACCTGCCGCCGGTGCCGCCGCAGCAGCAGGTGCCGCAGCCGGGGTACGGCTACCCCGGGCCCGGCGCCCCGGCCGCCGCCGACCTGCAGGCCACCCAGCACATCGCCCCCGTGCCGCCGCAGCAGGGCGGGGGCCCCGGCGGCCAGTTCCCGGGCGCGGGCCCGTACGCGCCCCAGGGGCCGGCCGGTGCCTCGGACGCGACCCAGTACATCGCCCCCGTGCCGACGCAGGTGCCGGGCGAGCGGCAGCCGCCCGCCGAGTTCGACAACCTCTTCCGTACGGAGGCGCCGCGTCCGCCCCAGCAGCCGTACGCGCCGCAGGGCTACCAGCAGCCGGGTCCCGCCCCGTACCAGCAGCCCCAGCACCACCAGCCGCAGCAGGGGGCACCGGCCGGACCGCAGGGCCCGGGCGGGCAGTACGCCTATCAGGACGCCTACTACGACGATGACGAGCCCGCGCCGCGCCGCAAGTCTCCGCTCGCGCTGATCGCCGTCGTCGTCGCGGGCTGTGCGGTCGTCGGCCTCGGCGCCGGGGCGCTGCTCAGCGGTGGGGGCGACAAGAAGGACCCCCAGACCGGCGGGCAGAACGTGGCGGCGAGCTCCGCCGCGCCCTCCCCGAGCGCGGAGCCCACGGAGAAGCAGACCGATCCGGCGGAGCCGCAGGCGCAGGAGCTCAGCAAGCTCCTCGCGACCAGCAGCAACAGCCGTGACACGGTGATCAGCTCGGTCGAGTCCATCAAGCAGTGCAAGAACCTCGACCAGGCCGCGAGCGATCTGCGGGGCGCCGCCGACCAGCGCCGCAATCTGGTCACCAAGCTGGAGTCGCTCTCGATCGACAAGCTCCCGGACAGCGCGGCGTTGGCCTCGGCCCTCACCAAGGCCTGGCGGGCGTCGGCCGCCGCCGACGACCAGTACGCGGCCTGGGCCGACCAGCTCGCGAAGAACAAGAAGGCCCTGTGCAAGGGCGGCAAGGCCCGCTCGACGGACCAGCGGGCCGCGGCCGACGCGAAGAGCGGCGAGGCCACCACGGCCAAGCGAGAGGCGGCCGGGTTGTGGAACCCGACCGCCGCGAAGTACGGACTGGAGAAGCGCTCCTACTCCCAGCTGTAGCCGGGCAGCAGCCGGTCAGGGTGCGCTCAGGACGGTCTCGCCGACGTCGACGAAGCCGGGCCGCTGCGCCACCAGCTGCCCCTGGCGCACCACCTGGAAGGTCACCTCGTGGTTGACGATCCGGGGGAAGCCGGGGGCGCCCAGCAGGTCCTCGAACCGCCAGCGCAGGGCGGGGGTGAGGCCGCCGGTGTCGATGCGCTCCCCCTGGGTGAGGGCGTGGGTGATCCGCTCGGCCGTGATGCTGTCCTGGTCGATGCCCTCGATGACCTCCTTCAGGACCGTGTAGGCGATCCAGGTGGTCTGCACGCCGGGATCGGCCGGGTCGACCCGGTTGTCGGCGAAGGCGTGCGCCCGGATGACCTTGCGCATCGGGTCCCAGCTCTTGTCGGAGGCCTCCGGGTACCAGCCCGTGACGAACGCTCCCTCGAAGGGGCTGTGCGCACCGCCGGTGCGGTCGATGACGGGCTGGCCGACGCTGCCGAGCACCGAGGAGATCCGGACGGGGTCCCGGTCCTGCTTCTCCTCCGTCGGCTTCGGGAGGCGCCGGAAGGAGTCGAAGAAGGTCTGGGTGCGCTCGCCGAGGACCGCGGTCACGCAGCCCTTCTCGTCGCCGGCCCGGTTGCGGGCCCGGTCGGCCTGCTGGGTGTACTCGGCGGCGTCCTCGACGGCGGGGATGTCCACGGCGCCCCGGTGGCTCGCCTTGCGCAGGCCGGAGTTGAGGAGCTCGGGCAGCCTGTCGCCGGCGAGGGTGTCGGGCCGGACCAGGGAGACCTTGTCGCAGGAGTCGGCGAGCTGCATGCCGTGTCCGGCCACGAGGGAGGCCACCCCGCCGTTCACGGGGTACGACAGCGGGTTGTTGAATTCCTCCTCCGCGATGCCGTAGCCGCCGATGTACGGGATGCCGGCGGCTTCCAGCGGGGCCATGAAGGCGCGGCCGTTCTGGCTGTACGAGCCGACGACGGCCACCGCGTTCTCCTGGACGGCCCGGCGGGCGCAGGCGGCGGCGCCGGTGGCGGTGTTCTGTTCGTTGCAGGTGAGGACGCGCAGTTCGTGTCCGTCGATGCCGCCCTGGGAGTTCACCCATCGGGCGTAGGTCTGTGCCATGGCGGGCATGCCGGGCATGTTGGTGGCTCGGGTCTGCTCAGGAGCCCAGGTCATTACGGTGACGGGCTCCCTGGAGCCCCCCGTGGCTCCAGGGAGCACGCCGCATCCGGTGAGCAGCGATGCGCCGGTCGCTGCAGTCGTGACGTATGCGAGGAGTGAGGTCATTCGCCTACCGGTCATGGGCATGCACATTTCCGCCCCAGGGGTAACGCGGCAGTGAGCATGGTTCAACGATGGGTGACGTGAAGGTGAATTACGGGGGCGGGCGCTATGAGGAGGGGGCGAGTCCGCTTGTCGTACGGGAAACGTACGATCGAAACGTGCCCAGTACCCCCACCCATCAAGCCACCGATCCGGCCTCCGCTTCCCCCTCGACTTCGGCCAGCCCTTCCCGTCGCGGCCGTCGCTCCTCCACCATGGGCGGCATGCCGCTCAATGACATGCCGTGGTGGCGCTGGCGCATCAACGTGCGTTCGGCGCTGCACATGCTCTCCGACCCCGGGTTCCACGAGACGACCTGGCTGGCCGGCCGGGAGGGGTACGGCGACGTCACCGACGCCGTCTACCGCCTGGTCGAGGACACCTGGCTCGACAACTGGTCCGCCGAGAAGTACGTGGGCTCGATCTTCCGGGACTCCGGCGAGGCCGCCCTCGTCGACCTCGCCGTCCTGCGCGTGCTGAGGATCCTGCACCAGGTCGGTCCGGACGCCCCCGTCACGGCCTACCTGGAGCACCCGGGCTGGCCGGAGGCCGTGCGCGCCGCCCGCGAGGCCCACGTCCGCCTCGCCCGGGCCGACGGAGAGGACCCCGATGCACCCCCGTGCTCCCTCGACGTGCTCCGCATCGTGACCCGGTCCTGAGGCGTTCCGCCTGACGGACGGTGCGTTCCGGGCCCGTCCCGGGTGTGGCAGGCTGACGGGATGACCGACCAGTACGTCCTCACCCTCTCGTGCCCCGACAAGCAGGGCATCGTGCATGCCGTGTCGAGCTACCTCTTCATCACGGGCTGCAACATCGAGGACAGTCAGCAGTTCGGAGACCGCGACACGGGTCTCTTCTTCATGCGGGTCCACTTCTCGGCCGAGGCGCCGGTGACCGTGGACAAGCTGCGGGCGAGCTTCGCCGCCGTCGGCGACTCCTTCTCGATGGACTGGCAGATCAACCGGGCCGACGAGCGCATGCGGGTCGTGCTGATGGTGTCGAAGTTCGGCCACTGCCTGAACGACCTGTTGTTCCGGTCGCGGATCGGGGCGCTGCCGGTGGAGATCGTCGCGGTCGTCTCCAACCACCGGGACTTCGAGGAGTTGGTGGGGTCCTACGGCGTCCCGTTCCGCCACATTCCGGTCACGAAGGACACCAAGGCGGAGGCGGAGGCGGAGCTGCTCGCGCTCGTCGACGAGGAGGACGTCGAACTCGTCGTCCTCGCCCGCTACATGCAGGTCCTCTCCGACGACCTGTGCAAGCAGCTCTCCGGGCGGATCATCAACATCCACCACTCCTTCCTCCCCAGCTTCAAGGGCGCCAAGCCGTACCACCAGGCACACGCCCGGGGCGTGAAGCTGATCGGCGCGACGGCCCACTACGTGACGGCCGACCTCGACGAGGGCCCGATCATCGAGCAGGAGGTCGAGCGGGTGGGACACGAGGTGACGCCGGAGCAGCTGGTGGCCGTCGGGCGCGACGTGGAGTGCCAGGCGCTCGCCCGGGCGGTCAAGTGGCACGCGGAGCGCCGCATCCTCCTGAACGGCCACCGCACGATCGTCTTCGCGTAGCCTCCCGGGACCGCGTGGCCTCCCCGGGGCGCGCCTGGCCTCCCGGGACCGCGTGGCCCGCGGTCCCGGCGGCCTACAGCCGGCTCAGGGACGCCGCGGCCCCGAGCACGTCCCGGATCGCTTCCCGGTCGCCGTCCTGGCCCGCGGCGGCCTCCTGCGGCGAGATGTGGCCGGCCACCAGCTGGCAGAACTCCACCCCGTCCATCGCCACCTGGGCGACGGTGCGATCGGCGGAGCCGACCGCCGCGGGGGAGTCGAGCGCGATGTACCAGTGCCCGCCGCCCGCTCCCTCGATCTCCAGGTGCAGCGAACGGCCGGGGCGCCCCGCCGCGATGAGGTGCCGGGCCGGAGACGCGCGTCCGGCGCGACGGCGGTTCGCGAGGGCCACCGGCAGCAGGCGGGCCGCCAGGTCGATCATCCCGTGGAGGTGCGGCCCGCTCGGCGGGTCGTACGGATAGGCCACCGCGTGCGCGATGTCGTCCGCGTGCCGCCAGCATTCGAAGGCCCGTTCCAGGAGCGAGTCCCGGAGCGGGAGGGCGAAGCCCTTGTACGGCACGGTCAGGTCCCCCACCCCTCGGCCCGCGAACGAGACCGTGCGGACCAGGGTGTGCGACTGGCTCCGCCACGGACCCCGGAGGGCGCGGTGGGGAGGGTGGCCCAGCTTCGCCCAGAACGCTTCGGTCCGCTCCGTCGGAGAGAGCTCCGGCACCCCCTTGCCCAAGGGGTCCTCCAGGCCCAGGGCCGCCGACACCATGCCGTCCACCGCCATCAGGTGCCCGATGACCGCGGCCACGGTGGCCTTCCGCCGCACCGGGCGGTCCTCCTCGTACCACTTGAGCCGTACCGGTGCGTGCCACTCGGCCTCGCCGATGTCCCGGAGCAGTGCGTCGAGCCGGGCGGTCTCCGCGTCGTACGGCGCGGCCCAGTCGGGCACGGGTATGCGGGCCGGGCGGCGCCCCAGGCAGTTCTCCAGGACCCGGGAGCGGAGCAGCGGGTCGAGGTCCAGGTCGCGGTCCTCGTGGAGGAGGGCGACGGCGTCACGGAGCCGGAGGGCCTCGTCGGCGCACGGCGCGCACACGGTGAGGTGGTCCTCGACGGCCCTGCTCTCGCCTCCGGAGCACGCGGAAAGTGCCCAGGCCCCGAGGAGGGACTTGAGCACGTTGTGGGTGAGGACCGGTACGTCCGGCTCCTCCTCGACCGGGTCCTCGGGCGCGGCCTCCGGCGCGGCTTCCGGTTCCGGTGGCGCCTCCACCGCGGATTCCGGTTCGGCCGGCGGTCGTGCCGTCAGGTCCGCGTGGTCGTCGGCGGCCCGCCGCGGCCCCGGTATCCAAGGGGCGCGTGCGACGTCTTCCCCGTCGCCGTCCGTCGCGGTCACGACGACCTTCCGTAGCCGGGCGGTGCGGCACCCTCGAATGCCCGGGTGTGCGCGGAGGAGAGCAGCTGGAGGCCGAGCCGGAGGCGGCGACGGGCCTCGTCCTCGGTGACGCCGAGGTCCGCTGCGGTCTGCCGGTAGTCCCGCCGCTGGAAGTAGGCCAGTTCGAGCGCGGCCCGCAGCGGCGCGGGCATGGAGGTGACGATGTAGTCGGCGCGGGCGGCGACGGCGGCCCGGTGGACCTTCTGCTCCAGCTCCTCGGTGGAACCGATGCCCGTCTCCGCGTACGCGCTGACCTCGGCCTGGCGGAGTCGGTGCACCGCCTGCCGCTGCGTCAGACCGGCGACCCAGGCGCGCATGCTGCCCTGCTTCGGGTCGTAGGCGTCGGGGTTCTCCCAGACGTAGCCGAAGACCTCGCGGGTGACCTGGTCGGCTGCCGTGTCGTCGGCCAGCACCCGGTGGGCGAGCGTGTGCACCAGGGCGGCGAACCGGTCGTAGAACTCGCCCAGGGCGGCGGCCTCCCCGCGCGCCAGCCGCTGCTGCATCTTGCGGTCCCAGCGCGGTGGTGTGTCCATCGCCATGTGGCCCTCCGCCCCTCCTGGATCCCGACCTTCTGCTTCCCGTTCCTGCTCAAAAGTAGTGCGCCCGTGCGCCAACGCACTCCTGTTTGCTGCAAGTGCGCCCTTGACGCGGATGGTGATGGTAAGGAAAGCGTCATCCCTCGTGGCGGGGGTTTCGGCGTGCCCCGGTGGGGCAGGCGCCGTCCGTGACGACGATCGAGCTCGACGAGGACGAGTACGGCCCCTGGACGGTTCTCCGTGTCCAGGGGGAGCTGGACCTGGTCACCTCCCCCGGGATACGCCGCCGCGTCCACGACGCCGTCGCGGGCGGCCGGCACGACCTGGTGATCGACCTGTCGGCCGTGCGGTTCTGCGATTCCAGCGGCGTCGGCGTGCTGATCGCGGCCCGCCGGCTGCTCCGCTCCTGCGGCGGCCGGCTCCGCCTGATCCTGCCCGAGGACGCCGGGGCCGGGGACGGCCACGTCGGACGGGTGCTCTCCACACTCGGCGTCCGCCGCCTCTTCGAGGTCTACGAGGACGTGTCGGAGGCGCTCACGGAGTCGGACCGAAGCGTTCCCTGAGCTTGTACTTGAGGACCTTGCGCAAGGTCTCGTTGCGGGGGAGCGCCTCCACCACCTCCAGCTGTTCCGGCAGCTTGTGGACGGAGAGCCCGGCCTCCCGCAGGAACTCGGTGACCTGCGGCAGGGCCAGCGGCGCCGCGCCCGGGGGCTGCTCGACGACGGCGCAGACGCGTTCGCCGCGCTCGGCGTCCGGAAGGCCTATGACGGCGGTGTCGCCCACGTCCGGGTGCCGGTGGAGGAGGTCCTCGATCTCCTTGGCCGAGATGTTCTCGCCCTTTCGAATGATGATGTCCTTGGTCCGGCCCGTGAGGACGAGGTGGCCGCTGGGGGTGAGGCGGCCGAGGTCACCGGTGACGAGGAAGCCGTCCTCGTCGAAGGCGGTGGCCGTCTGTGCCGGGTCGAGGTAGCCCCGGCAGACGGCTTCGCCGCGCAGTCGCACCCCGCCGTCCCCGGCGATCCTGATCTCCATGCCGGCGGGCGGGCGGCCCTCGGTGCCGGCGAGGTCCTCGACGGTGTCGTCGGGGGAGCCCATCGTGATCATGGGCACCTCGGTCATGCCGTACCCGTGGGTGAGCTGGCAGCCCATCTCCCTGCGCACCGCGTGGTAGATCTCGGGCGGCTTCGGCGCGCCCCCGCCGGCGAGCAGTCGGAGGGTGGGGATGACGGGCTTCCCGGGTTGTTTGCGCTGCTCGGCGAGGAACATCGCGTAGAAGGCGGTGGAGCCGCCGGCGATCGTGACGCCGTGCCGGTTGTACTCGTCGAGGGCCTCCGGCAGGGAGAACTGCTCGAACATCACCGCGGGGAACCCGTACAGCAGGAGCATCACCGTGTAGTCGGGCCCGGCGATGTGCGCGTAGGGGAAGGCCATCGAGCCGACGTCCTCGGCGGTCAGGCGCAGGGTGTGGGCCAGGCAGGAGCCGCCCGCGAGGAGCGAGCGGTCGGTGTGCAGGACCCCCTTGGGGTCGGAGGTGGTGCCCGAGGTCCAGTAGATCCAGCGGACGTCCGTCCCGGAGACGGGCGGGGGAGGCAGGACCGACGGGTCGCCGTCCGGGAGGTCCTCGGGGGAGTACGCCTCGAAGATCCCGGGCGCGCCGAGCCGTCGGGCCATTTCGGTGTGGTCGAATCCCCGCCATTTTCCGGGGACGGCGAAGTGCGCGGCCCGGGACTCGCGCAGCGCGAAGCCGACCTCCTTGTCCCGGTAGAAGGGGATCACCGGGGTCTGCACGGCGCCGATGCGGGCGAGTGCGAAGGAGAGCACGGCGGTCTCGATGCGGGTGGGCAGTTGCCAGGCGACGACCGTGCCGGGACGCACCCCCCTCTCGTGGAGGCCCGCGGCGCAGCGCTCGGCGCGCTCGCGCAGCCCGTCGAAGGTGAGGACCCGGTCGCCCTGGAGGAGGACGGGCCGGTCGGGGGTGAGGGCGGCGCGGCGCTCGACGAGTTCCCAGAGCGTGCGGGACTCGCCGAGGGCGTGCGCGGTCTGGTCCAGAGCCGTGTCCATGGCCGTACTCCTCTTGGCTGACGTTCCGTCAGATCGTGCGGTGAGCGTAGGCGGCCGACGCTTGTCGGTCCAGGGGTGCGGGGCTAGCCTGATTCCGTCACATCTGACGGGTCATCAGAAAAGGCCATCGAGTCCGGGAGAAGGCTCCATGACGGAACTGCCCCGCATCATCAGCGTCGACGACCACGTGATCGAGCCGGCCCACCTCTTCGAGACCTGGCTCCCGAAGAAGTACCGCGACCGCGGGCCCCGGCCCCTCACGGCCGGCATCGGCGAGCTCGCCTACGTCGGAGGCACGTACCGGATCACCATGGACCCCGAAGGGCCGCCCGCCGACTGGTGGATCTACGAGGACCTGATGTTCCCGTACAAGCGCAACATCGCCGCCGTCGGCTTCGACCGCGACGACATGACCCTGGAGGGCATCACCCGCGAGGAGATGCGCCGCGGCTGCTGGGACCCGGCCGCCCGCCTCCAGGACATGGACCTCAACCACGTCGAGGCGTCCCTCTGCTTCCCGACCTTCCCGCGCTTCTGCGGCCAGACCTTCGCCGAGGCCCACGACAAGGAGGTCGCCCTCGCCTGCGTCCGCGCCTACAACGACTGGATGGTCGAGGAGTGGTGCGGCGACAGCGGCGGCCGACTCATCCCGCTCTGCATCATCCCGCTCTGGGACGTCGACCTCGCCGTCGCCGAGATCCGGCGCAACGCCGCCCGCGGGGTCAAGGCGGTCACCTTCTCCGAGATCCCCACCCACCTCGGCCTGCCGTCGATCCACTCCGGCCACTGGGACCCGTTCTTCGCCGTCTGCCAGGAGACCGGCACGGTGGTCAACATGCACATCGGGTCGAGCTCCCAGATGCCCGCGGCCTCCCCCGACGCCCCGCCCGCCGTCCAGGCCTCGCTGAGCTTCAACAACGCCATGGCCTCGATGATGGACTTCCTCTTCTCCGGGGTGCTGGTGAAGTTCCCGCGGCTCACGCTCGCCTACAGCGAGGGCCAGATGGGCTGGATCCCGTACGCCCTCGAACGCGCCGACGACGTGTGGGAGGAACACCGCGCCTGGGGCGGGGTGCGCGACCTCGTCCCCGAGCCCCCCTCCACGTACTACTACCGGCAGATCTTCTGCTGCTTCTTCCGCGACAAGCACGGCATCGCGTCCCTCGACGTCGTCGGCCGCGACAACGCCACCTTCGAAACCGACTACCCGCACGTGGACTCGACCTTCCCGCACACCAAACAGGTCGCCCTCGACCACGTCCGGGGCCTCGACGACGAGACCGTCTACAAGCTCATGCGGGGCAACGCCATCCGCATGCTCGACCTCGACCTCGACCGGGGCACCGCCTGATGGACCTCTCCCTGACCGACGAGGAGGAGGAGTTCCGCGCCCGACTGCGCGCATGGCTCGCCGCCACCCTGCCCGACCTCCCCGAACGGCCCGATCCGCTCGACTGGCCGGCCCGCCGGGCCTACGACTGCGGATGGCAACGCCGCCTGCACGACGCCGGATACGCCGACACCCACTGGGACGCCTCCCCGACCCAACGGCTCGTCTTCCTGGAGGAGACCGAGCTCGCCGGAGCGCCCTACGTCGGGGCCAACTTCGTCGGCCTCCTCCACGCCGGCCCGACGATCGCCGCCGAGGGCACCCCCGCCCAGCGCGCGCGGTGGCTGCCGCCGATCCTGCGCGGCGACGAGGTCTGGTGCCAGGGGTTCAGCGAACCCGACGCCGGCTCGGACCTCGCCTCCCTCCGCACCAGGGCCGTCCGGGACGGGGACGCGTACGTCGTCAGCGGGCAGAAGACCTGGACCTCGCACGCCGAGGTCGCCGACTGGTGCGAACTGCTCGTGCGGACGGACCCCGACGCGCCCAAGCACCGCGGCATCACCTGGCTCGCCCTCCCCATGGACGCACCCGGCGTCACCGTACGGCCGCTGCGGACCCTCGCCGGCTCGACCGAGTTCGCCGAACTCTTCCTCGACGAGGTCCGGGTACCGGTCGAGAACCGCGTCGGCGAGGAGAACGACGGCTGGCGGGTCACCCTGGTGACCCTCTCCTTCGAGCGCGGCACCGCCTTCGTCGGAGAGGTCGTCGCCTGCCGTCGCCTCCTCGGCGAACTCGCCCGCACCGCCCGCGGGAACGGCACCTGGGACGACCCCGTGCTGCGCCGCAGGCTCGGTCGCCTCTCCGCCGAGTTCCGGGCCCTGTGGAGACTCGTCCAGGCCAACGTCAGCGAGGCCCAGGCGACCGGTGGGGTCCCCGGTGCGGGCGGCTCGGTCTTCAAGCTGCACTACTCGCACGCCCGTCAGGAGCTGTACGACGCGGCCGCCGCCGTCCTCGGGCCCGACGCGCTCGACCTCGGCCGCGACTGGACCCTCGACCGGCTCTCCTCGCTCTCGTACACGATCGCCGCGGGCACCTCCCAGATCCAGCGCAACATCGTCGCCGAGCGCATCCTCGGCCTGCCGAAGGGGCGGTGAACCGCCGTGGACTTCCGACTCACCGAGGACCAGCGGGCGCTGCGCCGGGGCGTGCGGGAACTCCTCGCCCGGCTCTTCGACCGGGAGGCGCTGCGGGCCGCCGTGGACTCCCCGGACCTCGACCGGAAACGGTGGCGCGAGCTCGGCGCGGCCGGCTTCTTCGCGCTCCGGCTCCCGGAGGCGGACGGGGGCGTGGGGCTCGGCCTGCCGGAGGCGGTGCTCGTCTTCGAGGAGGCCGGGAGGGTGCTGCTGCCCGGGCCGCTGGTCGCCACGCACGCGGCGGCCGGTTCCGTGCCGGGGGCGGCGGAGGGCACCGTCGTGGTCACCGGGGCGTCGGAGGGGCTGGTGCCCTGGCTGGACGCGGCCGATGTGGTGCGGGGTGACGTGACGGGGGCCGTACCGGTGCGCTCGGTGGATCCGCTGACCCCCCTGCACCGGGTGCCCGGCGCAGGGGGCGGTGGGGGCGCGGGAAGTCCGGGAGCAGTGGAAGTGCTGCTCACCGCTGCGGAACAGGTCGGGAGCGCCGGGGCCACCACCGGGGCCGCCGTCTCCCACGCGCGGCAGCGAGAGCAGTTCGGGCGGGCCATCGGGGGCTTCCAGGCGGTGAAGCACCTGTGCGCCGGGATGCTCGTGCGGACCGAACTGGCGCGCGCCGCCGTCTACGCGGCGGCCGTCACCGGCGATCCGGTCGAGATCGCCGGCGCCAAGCTCCTCGCCGACCGGGCGGCGGTCGAGAACGCCCGGGACTGCCTCCAGGTGCACGGCGGCATGGGCTTCACCTGGGAGGCCGACGTCCATCTGCACCTGAAGCGGGCCTGGGTGCGGGCCGAGCTGTGGATGCCCGCGGCGCGGGCCGAGGAGGAGGCGGCCGCCGGGCTGTAGCGTTCTGCTCCCGGATGCTCACGGAGTGTCGATATCGGGTTGTGTCCTCCGACGCGGCCGTCACGGCCCGGAGTCGACCTCCGGTTCCGGTACTCTCCGTGAGGTGCGAGTGCGTGTCGGCCCGGAGCGTCCCGGTGTCGCCCCTGGGGTGACTCCGTGGCCGGGAATGCCCGCCGCTCGCACCCGACGTTCGACCACCCGCCGCGTGCGTCGCACAGTATGGACCATGCGTACTCCTTCGCGCTGGAATATGCCTGAAGCGCTTGTTGCGGTGACTGTACGTCAACCATGCTGTCCCACAAGGAAATCACGTTCCGTGAAGGTGTGTCCGCCGGTTCGGATGGTGTGAGCGGTGCAGGTACTTCAGGTTCAGTTGGAGGTCGGGCCGGACCCGGCAGAGGTGGGACGAGCTCGGAGGTGGGCCCGGTCACGGCTCGCCGGATCGGGCATAGAGGACGACGAGTCGCTCATCGAGACGTTGGTGCTGCTCATCTCCGAGCTCGTGACCAACGCCGTGGTGCACACGGGCTGCCCGGCCGTGCTGCGGATGTTGTTCGCCGCGGAGGGCGGGGTGCGGGTCGAGGTCGCCGATGCGAGCGACCGTCCGCCGCGGCCGCGCCACGCGGCGGGCAGTGACACCAATGGGCGGGGCCTGGAGTTGGTGGACGGGCTCGCGGACCGCTGGGGTTGGCAGGTGGAGGGCGTCGGCAAGAGCATCTGGTGCGAGGTGGACCGAGTGGTGCCCGAGCCCCCCGTGCCCTCCTTGTCGCCCGGACGGGTGCACTGTTGACGGTTCGTTCCGTTTTGCCCACCCTGGGGTGAGCGATTCGTGGCGAGCGAGGGGAGCCGAGGGCCGTGGGTCCTCGGCGTGTGCGGGTCGCTGTCGGGTGGCGGCGGGCCGTGCCGTGCTCGGGGCGCGTGCGAGCGCGCCGCCGCCCGTGGGTCCTAGAGGACGGCGACCGGGGCCACCGGTGTGCCCGTTCCGCCGACGAAGGGCTCGGGCATCGCGGAGAGCAGGAAGGCGTAGCGCCCTTCGTGTGCACAGGCCCTGGACAGGTGTTCCAGATTCCAGTTCTGCCCTTGGAGCATCCCCATCTCGACCAGGTCGAGGGCGTGCACGGGCAGCCAGAGGTCGTCGATCTCCGGTGGGAAGATCTCGAAGGTGAGCGTGTCGTTGGCGACGGCCGCCACGTCCCGGGCGTGGAACCAGGCGGGCGTCCGCACGGACAGGCCGGGTGACGGAAAGGCGTACCCGTGGCGGTCCCCGGCCAGGTACAGCTGGATCTGGCCGGTCCGCACCAGGACGACGTCACCGGCCCGTACCGTCACCCGGCCGAACTCGGCCGCCTCGTCCAGGTCTTCGGGGGTGACCGCGTGGCCGCCGGGCAGTCGGTCGACGCCCTTGGCGGCGGCCACGTCGAGCAGCACCCCGCGCGAGACGAGGTGGCGTGCGGTGTGGATGCCGCTGAACTCGGACCGGCCGTGGGGCGTGATGGTGGCGGCGGGCCGGCCGTTGTAGATGCGGCCCGAATGGGAGGCGTGGGTCAGCGCGTCCCAGTGGGTGCCGGCCTGGAGGCCGAGGGTCACGACGTCGTCGCTGGTGGCGACCGTGCCGGGGCCGAAGAGTTCCTGGTTGATCTGGACCATGACGTGGAGCGGGTTGACCCGGCCGGGGATCATGCCGGTCTGCACCCCGTCCTGCTTCAGGTCGACGGCGAGCGGGATGCGGTGCCCGCTGCGGACGGTGGCGACGGCCTCCCGCACGACCCCGTCGGTGATCAGGTTGAGGGTGCCGATCTCGTCGTCCCGGCCCCAGCGGCCCCAGTTGTTGAGGTGCTTGGCGATCTCGTGGAAGGCGGCGGGGAGGGACATCGAGGCCTCCGGGGTCTTGTTTTCCGGTATCTGACGGACCGTAGAATCCTGACGACGAACAAATCTAACGGACCGTCAGAAAATGCGGGAAGGGGCCGGCGTGGGGAACTTCTTGGCTGGGAAGGTCGTCGCCGTGACGGGGGCGGGGCGCGGCATCGGCCGTGCGGTCGCCCTCGCGTGCGCGGCGGAGGGGGCGAAGGTCGTCGTCAACGACTACGGGGTGTCCATCGAGGGGGGCGAGCCGACCTCCGAGGTCGCGGCATCGGTGGTCAAGGAGATCGAGGCGGCCGGCGGCACGGCCCTCGCCGTCGCCGACGACATCTCCACCATGGCGGGCGGGGCACGGGTGGTCGAGGCCGCCCTCACCGCGTACGGGCGGATCGACGGGGTCGTCTGCGTCGCCGGCATCCTGCGCGAGCGGATGCTCTTCAACATGTCCGAGGAGGAGTGGGACCCGGTCGTCGCCACGCACCTGAAGGGCACCTTCACGGTCTTCCGCGCGGCCTCCGCCGTCATGCGCAAGCAGGGCACCGGGACGCTGATCGGCTTCACCAGCGGCAACCACCAGGGGTCCGTGGCCCAGGCCAACTACTCCGCCGCCAAGGGAGGGGTCATCTCGCTGGTGCGGAGCGCGGCCCTGGGGCTCCACAAGTACGGCGTCACCGCCAATGCGGTCGCGCCGGTCGCACGGACCCGGATGTCCGCCAACGTCCCCGTGGAGCTGAAGGAGATCGGCGAACCGGAGGACGTGGCCGCACTCGTCGTCTACCTGCTGAGCGACCGCGCCCGGGAGGAGCGGATCACCGGCCAGGTCTACACGGTCGCCGGACCCAAGATCGCGGTCTGGGCCCAGCCGAGGGAGTTGCGGGCCGGGTACGCCGAAGGCGGCGCCTGGACCCCCGAACGCATCGCGGACTTCCTGCCGGGAACGGTCGGCACGGATCCCATGCCGATGCTGGCGCGGTTGGAGGAGATGGCACGGGCCGCCGCAGCCGGCGAGCGGCCCAACGACGGCGGGAGGAGCGGGTCATGAGGGGGATCGTCTTCGACGGGGAGCAGGTCCGGGTCGTCGACGACCTGGAGGTGCGGGACCCGGGCCCGGGCGAGGTGCTCGTCCGGATCGCCGCCGCCGGGCTCTGCCACAGCGACCTGTCCGTCATCGACGGCACCATCCCCTTCCCCCCGCCCGTCGTCCTGGGGCACGAGGGGGCCGGCGTCGTCGAGGCCGTCGGCCCCGGTGTGGTCCACGTCGGCCCCGGTGACCACGTCGCCCTGTCCACCCTCGCGAACTGCGGGGCCTGCGCCGACTGCGACCGGGGGCGACCGACCATGTGCCGGAAGACGATCGGCATGCCCGGGCAGCCGTTCTCCCGCGGCGGCCAGCCGCTCTTCCAGTTCGCCTCGAACTCCTCCTTCGCGGAGCGGACCGTCGTCAAGGCCGTCCAGGCCGTCAAGATCCCCGAGGACGTCCCGCTGGCCTCCGCCGCCCTCCTGGGGTGCGGCGTCCTCACCGGAGTGGGGGCCGTGCTGAACCGCGCCCGGGTCGGCCGGGGCGAGACCGTCGTCGTCCTCGGCACCGGCGGCATCGGCCTCAACGTCCTCCAGGGCGCCCGGCTCGCGGGCGCACTGACGATCGTGGCCGTCGACACGAATCCGGCGAAGGAGGCGGTCGCCCGGCGGTTCGGCGCCACGCACTTCCTCGCCTCCACCGACGACGTGCGGAGCGTCCTTCCCACCGGTGCCGACCACGTCTTCGAGTGCGTCGGCCACACCGGGCTCGTCCGGGCCGCGATCGACCTGCTCGACCGGCGCGGCCAGGCCGTCCTGCTCGGGGTGACCGCACCGAAGGCCGAGGCCGGTTTCCTGCCGGCCGCGATGTTCCTGGACAAGTCGATCCTGGGCTGCCGGTACGGTTCCTCCCGCCCGCAGAAGGACATCGCCCTCTACGCGGAGCTGTACCGCTCCGGAAGCCTGCTCCTCGACGAACTGGTCACCCGGACCTATCCCGTGGAGGAGTTCGCACGGGCCGTCGAGGACGCCGGGCGGGGCGCGGTGGCCCGGGCCGTGCTCACGTTCTGAACGGGCGCGCGCGGGGCGCCGCCCGAGGGCCCGGTCCGGCGGCCGTCGACCGGGGCGGCGACGGCCGCCCGCCCGCCACCGGACCGGGAAGCGCGGTGGGCCCCGGGGCCGTACGCCGCTACGGTCCTCGGCGTGAGCTACCGCGCGCTCGTCACCCGTCCCGTCCTCGCCTGGTCGGCGGTCGCCGTCGCCAGCCGGCTGCCCGTCGCCATGGCACCGCTCGCACTCGTCTTCCTCGTGCGGGAGCGGCCCGGCGGCTACCCGCTCGGGGCCGTCCTCGCCGCCGCGTACGTCCTCGGGGGGATCGTCGGCGCGCCCGTCCTCGGCATCCGGCTGGACGCCCGGCGGGCCCGGCCGCAGCTCGTCGCGGGGCTCGCGGTCGGCGCCGCCGGGTTCGTCGGGCTCGGGTGCGCGTCCGGCGCCCACCCCGTCGTCCTCGCCGTCCTCGCGACGGCGGCGGGCGCCGGCCCCGCCGCCCTGCCCGGTGGGCTGCGGGCCCTGCTCACCAGCCTGGTCCCGGAGCGGGCCGTCACCCGGGCGCTGAGCATGGAGTCGGTGCTGACCTTCGCCGTCTGGGCAGCCGCGCCCGCGCTCACCACCGGCCTGGCGCTCGGTGCGGGCCCCGCCGCACCGCTGCTGCTCCAGGGCGCCCTGCTGGGAGGGGCCGCCGCCGGGCTGTGGATGCTGCCGGCCGGGTGGCAGCAGGACGCGGAGGAGGACGGGGCCTCCCCCCGGGGCGCGCTGGTGCGGGCCTGGCCGGTGTACGTCCTGGGCGCCGCCGGCCTCACGCTGCTGGCCCTCGCCGAACTGGTCCTGCCCGCCCTCCTCGAACAGCGCGGCATCGACGTCGGCCGGGCCGGACCGCTGCTCGCCGGCTTCTCCGCCGGCGCGGCGGTCGGCGCCTTCGGGTACGGCCTCCGGGAGCGCTGGCCCGGTCCGCTGGTCGCCCAGTCCCTGGCCCTGGTGCTCGGAGTGGCTTCGGGCGTCGCCCTGGTCGCCGTACTCCCCGGGACGGCGGCGATCGCGGTCGCCCTGGTGGCCGCGGGGCTCCTCCAGGCGCCGGCGAGCCTCACCCGGAACCTCGCGCTGCGGCAGGTCCTGCCACCGGGGGCGCTCGCCGCCGGGTACGCGCTCATGTACGCGGCCGTGGGGGCCGGGTACGCGCTCAGCGGCGTCCTCGCCGGTGTGCTCCTCGCCGTGGTGGCCCCTTCGACGGCGATCCTCTGCGGGGTGGGCCTGACGGTCCTGCTCACGGCGGTCGGCGCGGTCGGGGAGCGGCGGCTGGCGCGCCGCTCCGGGGCCGGGGCGCCGGTGGGAGCCGCGGGCGCGGGGGGCGGACGCGCCCGGGAGGACGGCGGGGGCACGCGGGGCGGCCGGGCGCCCGGGGACGTGCCCGGGGCGCCGGACGGTCAGACGGAGCTCCCCGCGCGGAAGGTCCGCCGGTAGGCCGTCGGCGTCACGCCGATCGCGCTCATCAGGTGCACCCGCAGCGACTGGGGCGTGCCGAAGCCGGCGTCCCGGGCGATCCGGTCGACGGGCAGCGCGGTGGACTCCAGGAGGTGTCGGGCGCGTTCGACGCGCTGCCGGGTCAGCCACTGGCCGGGGCTGAGGCCGACCTCGTCGCGGAAGCGCCGGGTGAACGTGCGCACGCTCATCGCCTCCTTCTCCGCCAGGTCCCGCAGCTGGATCGGCTCGTGGAGGTGGGCGAGCGCCCAGGCCCGCGCGGCGGTGGTCGTGTGGGTGCCGCCCTCCGGCAGGGGGCGCTCGACGTACTGGGCCTGGCCGCCGTCCCGGTGCGGCGGCGTGACGGTCCTGCGTGCGACCTGGTTGGCCACGGCCGTGCCGTGGTCCCGGCGCACGATGTGCAGGCACAGGTCGATCCCGGCGGCCACGCCCGCCGAGGTGAGGACGTCGCCGTCGTCGACGAACAGGACGTCCGCGTCGACCCGCACGCGGGGGAAGAGCTGCTGGAAGTGCTCGGCGGAGGCCCAGTGCGTGGTCGCCGGGCGTCCGTCGAGGAAACCGGCGGCGGCGAGCACGTAGCCGCCGGTGCAGATGGCGACGAGCCGGGTCCCGGGCCGGATGTGCGCGAGCGCGGCGGCCAACTCCTCGGGGAGCCTGCCCTCCTCGTGGACGGGACCGAACTCGTACGAGGCGGGCACGACCACGGTGTCGGCGGTGGCGAGGGCCTCCGGCCCGTGTTCGACGTGGATCGCGAAGTCGGCGTCCGTCCGCACCGGCCCGACGGCCGGGGCGCAGGTCACGATCTCGTACAGCGGCTGGCCCCCGCGGTCCAGGGCGCGGCCGAAGATGCGGTGCGGGATGCCCAGCTCGAAGGGGAGGAGACCGGGCAGGGCGAGAACGGCGACGCGGTGCGGTTGCTGCACGGCGACCCCCCTCCGTAAATCACTGGTGGTCCAGACCACGAGGCCGGTACGTGTACGTGTCCGTGACGGACAACACCTACAAGTCTGAGGCCGCCGCGTGGATTCCCGCGCGGGTCGTGCCGCCCGCACTCTGGAACCGCACCTTCCGACTGTTCTCCGTCGCCCGGGGGTCGCCGTGCGTGCGGCCGACCAGGACGCTGCCGAGGGCCTGACCCGGTGGGGATGGCCCGATCCTAGAGAAAGCTGTCATTCGGGCCAATGGCCGGGAAGGGGCGCGGGCCAGGATGCTCAGTGGCATGGCCCAGACAACCGAGACCCGCACTCCCGCACCCGCAGGACCGGTCCGCACCCCCCGCATCCACCGCGCCTGGTTCGTCGCGGCGGTCACCTTCGTCACGATCATCGGCGCCGCGGCCTTCGCCTCCCTGCCGGGCCTGCTGATCGAGCCCCTGCACCAGGAGTTCCACTGGTCGCGGGGTGCGATCGGCTTCGCCGTCTCGGTGAACCTCGCCCTCTACGGCCTCACCGCCCCCTTCGCCGCCGCCCTCATGGACCGCTTCGGCATCCGTCGGGTCGTCGCGGTCGCCCTCGCGACCATCTCCGTCGGATCCCTCCTGACCGTGTGGATGACGACGACCTGGCAACTCGTCCTCTACTGGGGGGTCCTCGTCGGCCTCGGCAGCGGCTCCATGGCCCTCGCCTTCGCCGCGACCGTCACCAACCGCTGGTTCGTCGCCCGGCGCGGACTGGTGACCGGCATCCTCACCGCCGCCGGCGCCTCCGGCCAGCTGATCTTCCTGCCGCTGCTCTCCTGGCTGGTCGCGCACCACGGCTGGCGCCCCGCCGCCGTCACCGTGGCGCTCGTCGCCCTCGCCGTCGTCCCCCTCGTGTGGCTGCTGCTCCGCGACCACCCGGCGGACGTCCGGCTCGCCCCGTACGGCGGGGAGTACGCCGAGAAGCCCGCCCCCGTCACCGGCGCCGCGCGCCGCGCCGTCACCGTCCTGTTCAAGGCCGCCCGCACCGGCCCCTTCTGGCTCCTCGCCGGGTCCTTCGCGATCTGCGGCGCCTCCACCAACGGCCTCGTCAAGACGCACTTCGTGCCCGCCGCCCACGACCACGGCATGCCGGTCACCGCGGCTGCCGGTCTGCTCGCCGTCATCGGCGTCTTCGACGTCGTCGGCACGATCGCCTCGGGTTGGTTCACCGACCGCTTCTCCCCGCGCCGGCTGCTCGCCGTCTACTACGCGCTCCGCGGGATCTCCCTGCTCTTCCTGCCGATGCTGCTGGCGCCCGCCGTGCACCCGCCGATGCTCTTCTTCATCGTCTTCTACGGCCTTGACTGGGTCGCCACCGTCCCGCCGACCATCGCCCTCTGCCGGGAGCACTACGGGGAGGACTCGGCGATCGTCTTCGGCTGGGTCCTCGCCTCCCACCAGGTCGGCGCGGCCGTCGTCGCCTTCGCGGGCGGTGTGGCGCGGGACGTCTTCGGGAGCTACGACGTCGTCTGGTACGCCTCGGGCGCACTGTGCGCGGCGGCGGCCCTGATGGCGCTGGTGATCAGCCAGCCCCGCCCGGAGCCGCAGCTCCTGACGGGAGCGTGACGCCGCTCCGGGCGGGGGACGGGCCCGCCTGCCGCGCACGGGCCGGACCGGCTAACCGGTGAACCGCCCGAACCGGCCCCGGTGGAAGAGCAGCGGCCCGCCACCGTCCTCCTCCGCGCCCAGGGCCGCGACCCGGCCCACCACGATCAGGTGGTCGCCGCCCGTGTGGACGGTGGTGATCGCGCAGTCGATCCAGGCGGGCGCGCCGTTCAGCCGCGGGGAGCCCGTCGCGGGGGCCGGGGCCCAGTCCACCCCCGCGAACTTGTCGGCGCCGCTCACCGCGAACGACCGGCACAACCCGTCCTGATCGGCGCCCAGGACGTTCACGCAGAACGTCCCGGCCGCCGCGATCCGCGGCCAGGTGGTCGACGTCCGGGCGACCATGAAGGCGACCAGGGGCGGGTCGAGGGAGAGCGAGGCGAAGGACTGGCAGGCGAAGCCGGCCGGTCCGTCCGCGTCGAGGGCCGTCACGACCGTGACCCCGCTCGCGAAGTGCCCCAGCACGCGGCGGAACTCGCCGGGCTCGACGGGAGCCCGCTCGTCCTCCCGCACCGCGCGCAGCGCCGGTCGGGGCAGTGGTTCCACGGCCGTCGGCGAACCGGCCGCTCTCAGGTGTCGGACGGCGGTGGCCGCCATCCCCGCATGTCCCATCACACCCCCCATTGAAACTGACGATCCGTCAGATGAGAACCCCCGGGGACACCCGGGAACCCCAGGCTCCCCCCGGGGGGAGCCGTCCGGAGGAGCCGGCCGGGGGCGGAGCCGCTTCCGGAGTGCGCGCTAACGGCCCTCGTACCGTGCCGCCCGCCGCTCCACGAAGCTCGCGACGCCCTCCTGGGCGTCCCGCGTCGTCATGTTGAGCTCCTGGGCCACCGCCTCCGCCGCGAAGGCGGTCGAGCGGTCCGTGTCCAAGGAGGCGTTCACCAACTGCTTCGTGAGGGCCAGGGCCCGGGTGGGGCCCCGGGCCAGGCGCTCCGCCCATTCCCGGGCCGTCTCCTCCAGGGCCTCGGCGGGCACCACCCGGTTCACCAGGCCCATGGCCCGCGCCTCCGCCGCCGGCACCGCGTCGCCGAAGAACATCAGTTCCTTCGCCCGCTGCGGCCCGATCAGCCGGGGCAGCAGATAGGCGCCGCCTCCGTCCGGGACGAGTCCCCGTCGCACGAACACCTCGACGAAGCGGGCCGAGTCCGCCGCGAGCACCAGGTCGCACGCGAAGGCGAGGTGCGCGCCGATCCCGGCCGCGGTGCCGTTGACCGCGGCGATCACCGGCTTCTCGCAGTCCAGTACGGAACCGATGAACCGCTGTGCGCCGAGGCGGATCATCCGGGCCACGTCCCCGGCCACCCGCTCGCCGGCGGTCGGTGCCCCCCGCAGGTCGGCGCCGGCACAGAAGCCCCGCCCGGTGGCGGTGAGCACCACCGCCCGGACCTCCGGCTCGGCGGAGGCGCCTTCCAGCAGGGCGACGATCCGTTCCCGCTGGTCCCGGGTGACCGCGTTCATCACCTCGGGGCGGTTGAGCGTGATCCAGGAGACGCCGTTCTCGACGGTGTGCAGGATCTCGTCCACGGTGGGCTCCTATCGACAGACCGCCAGCGCGTCCAGGGCCACCGCCCCCTGCCCGCGCGGCAGCACCATCAGCGGGTTGATGTCCAGTTCGGCCAGGTCGCCGTCGAGTTCGAGGGCCATCCGCTGCACCCTCAGCACGACCTCGACGAGCGCGTCGACATCGGCCGGCGGGGCGCCCCGGACCCCGTCCAGCAGGGCCCGGCCGCGCAGCTCGGCGAGCATCGAGCGGGCCTCCGGCTCGCCGAAGGGCGGAACCCGGACGGCGGTGTCGTCCAGGACCTCGACGAGGACGCCGCCGAGCCCGACGGTGACCGTCGGGCCGAACGACTCGTCACGGGTCACCCCCACCACCATCTCGACCCCCCGGCCGACCATCTGGCAGACGAGGACGCCGTCGAGCTCGATCGACTCGTACCGGGCGATGTCCGTCAGTTCGCGATACGCGTCCCGCACCTGGCTGGCCGAGGTCAGCCCCACCTTCACCAGTCCCAGCTCCGTCTTGTGGGCGAGCCGCGTGCCGGATGCCTTCATCACGACCGGGTAGCCGACGAGTCCGGCGGCCCGGACGGCCGCCGCCGCACTGGTGACGAGCTGCTCGCGCGGCACCCGTATCCCGTACGCCCTGAGCAGTTGCTTCGCCGCGTGCTCGCTGAGCCGCTGGCCGGGGCGGACGAGGGCCCGTGCCTTGCGGAGCGAGGGGGAAGGGGTGCGGGGGGCCTCGTCGAAGGGGGAGCGGTAGGCGGCCGTGAAGCGGTGGTGGTCCAGGTAGGACTTCACGGCCCCGATGCAGTTGGCGAAGGTGCGGAAGGTGGCGACGCGGGAGGAACCGAGGAGGGTCGTGCGGTAGGCGTCCTCGGTGCCCACGGGCGAACCCCAGACCACGCACACCAGCTTGTCGGTCGCCTCGGCCGCGTCGACCAGGTCCTGCGCCAGTCTGTCGCTCATGGGCGGGAAGGGGCCGGTGATGGGGCAGATCAGCACCCCGACCGACGGGTCGGCGAGGATCGCGTCGATGATCTTCCGGCCGCGCCAGTCGCCCACCGGGTGACCGCCGTTGTCGACGGGGTTGGCGACGTTGAGGTACTCCGGGATCCACTGGTGCAGCTCGTCCTGCTTGGCCCGGGACAGGGGCGGCAGGCCGAGGCCGGCCCCGGTGGCGAGGTCGGCGAAGTGGGCTCCGGTGCCGCCGGAGATCGAGTAGACGACCACGCCCTCGGCGACGGGACGCCGGGCCCGGGCGAGGAGGGTGGCGGTGTCCTGGAGCTGGTCGAGTCCGTCGACCCGGATCACCCCGAACTGGCGCATGGCCGCGTCGACGACCCGGTCGGCGCCGGTCAGCTTGCCGGTGTGGGAAGCGGCGGTCCGGGCGCCGGTCTCGGTCCGGCCGACCTTCACGGCGACCACCGGCACGCCCCGGCGCGCGGCCCGGTCGGCGGCGAGCAGGAAGGAGCGACCGTCCTTGAGCCCTTCGAGGTAGCAGGCGACGGCCCCGACCTCGGGGCGCCCGGCGAAGTACGAGAGGAAGTCGGCCGTCTCCAGGTCGGCTTCGTTTCCGGTGGGCGCCCAGTGGGAGAGGCGGACGCCGAGCTCCTGGAGGGTGAAGACGGGCCGCCCCTGGTGGCCGGACTGGGTGATCAGGGCGACGGCCGGTCCTTCGAGGTCGTCGCGGAAGCGCTCGAAGGCGTTGAGGTTGGTGTTGGGCCCGAGCAGGCGGAGCCCCGAGCGGCGCACGGCGGCGGCGAGGCGCTCCTGTGCGGCGGCGCCGGCTTCGCCGGTCTCCGCGAAGCCGGAGGCGAAGGCGACCGCGAACTTGACCTTGGTGTCGGCGAGTTCCTCGATCACCGGGAGCGGGTCGGCGACGAGGAGGACGGCGAGGTCGACCGGTTCGGCGAGCGCACGGACGGAGGGCACGCAGTCGATCCCGAACACGCTGGTGCGGGTCGGGTGCACGGGGACGAGTCGGGCCCCGACCCGCTCGGCCCAGCCGAACAGCTGTCGGGTGATCCCGGTGTTGGGGCGTCCCTCGGTGTCGGAGGCGCCGACGACCGCGACGGACCCGGGCCGGAAGAACCGGTCCAGGTCGGGGACGGGGGCGTGCAGCGGGCGCCCGCTGACGTCCAGGTCGCCGGCGGCGGCGGTGACGCCGTGCACGGCGGCCCTGGGCGGTTCGCCGCAGGCGACCACGCGGGCGCGGAGGTCGGTGGTGAAGGTGCCGTGGGTCGATCCGAGCATCGTTCCGTTCCACCCTTCCGTCCCTGACAAGAGAACTGACGCTCTGTCAGATTACAGAACTGACGGCAAGTCAGGAATGGGTCGCGCAGGGACGGTCCCCGGTGTCGCCCGGGCGGCTGCGGGGCCCGGGCGTCCGACCTCGGCGAAGGGGTCCGCGTGCTGGGCGTTCGGCCCCGGCGGGGGCCCGCGCGCTAGGCGTTCGACGCGGCGATCCGCCGGGCGATCCTCTCCGCGTCCCGTGCCAGCTCCCGGAGCATCCCGCTGATCGGGTTCGTGAAGCCCGTGAAGTACAGGCCGGGCGCCTCCCGCGGGCTCCGGGCCCCCCTCGCCACCGGGAGTCCGTTCGCGTCGAGCACGCCCAGGTGTCCGAGGAGCGGTTCCAGTGCGCGTCGGTACCCGGTCGCCGCGACCACGGCGTCCGGGGCGATCCGGCTGCCGTCCGCGAGGACCACCTCCTCGCCCTCGAAGGCCTTCACGGCGGCGACGACCTCGACCTTCCCGGTGCGCACGGCGTCGATCAGCCCGACGTCCTGCACCGGGACCGCCCCCTCCCGCTGCCGGGTCGCGAGGCCCCGGTCCGGCCGCGGCAGTCCGTGGGCCGTGAGGTCGGGGGTGGCGAAGCGGGTGGCCAGGGTGCCCATGCGGTCCACCAGGGCCACCGGCAGTCGGCGCACCAGGATGCCGGAGCGTTGGGCGGGCCAGCCGAGGGTGCTGCGGCGCACGATGTGCGGGGCCGTCCGCACCGCAAGCCGGACCCGGGCCGCCCCGCCCCCGGCGAGGTCGGCGGCTATCTCGGCGCCGGTGTTGCCGGCGCCCACGACGAGGACGTCCTTCCCCGCGTACGGCTCGGGATTGCGGTACCCGCGGGCGTGGACCAGGCGCCCGTCCTGCTCCCGGTACGCGTCGAGGCCGGGCCAGTCGGGCAGTCGGGGGGTGTGGTTGTAGCCGGTGGCCACCACCACTGCGCGCCCGGTCAGCAGGCGTCCGCCGGTGGCGTGCAGGAGCCAGTCCGTGCCGGTCCGCTCGATCCGGTGGACCTCGACGCCCGTCACGATCTCCAGCTCGTGCTTCTCCGCGTACGCCTCCAGGTAGCGCACGACGTCGGCGCGGGAGACCCAGCGGCCGAAGGACCGGGGCATCCTGAGGCCGGGGAGGGCGGAGAGCCGTCGGGTGGTGTGGAGGTGCAGCCGGTCGTAGTGCGCGCGCCAGGAGGCGCCGACCGCGTCGGACTTCTCCAGGACGACGGCCCGGACGCCCCGCGCGCGCAGGGCGGCGGCGACGGCGAGCCCGCCGGGTCCGCCGCCGATGACGTACACGGGGTGGACGGCCTGGGGGGTTGGTGCTTGGGGGGTGGTGACCATGAATGCTGAGCGTAATGACGTGTACACGTAGTGGGTCTCGTTCGCGGGGGGATTTTGGTTGCGAATCGGTCACACGGGTCGGGCGTGCGGGACTGCTCCCGCCCCTTGCGCTCCTCCGTCGCCCTGCGCTGAACTGACGTATCGTCAGATTCAGTGGATGGAGGGCCCCGCATGCAGACCGTCTGGCTCACCGGCGCCGAATGGCTCGCCGTCCTCCGCATCGGCCTCGGCCTCTGGTGGCTGGAGAGCTGGCGCCACAAGGACAAGAAGGGCTGGTTCGAGCGCGGCACCGGCATCGCCTGGGCCGCCGACGTCGCCGGCAAGCACCGGTGGCCGCAGGTCAAGAAGGGCTTCGACGCCGTCGTCGCCCCCCGGCCCAAGCTCATGGCGCACGTCGTCGTCTACGCCGAACTCGCCCTCGGCCTCGGTCTGGTCGTCGGCTTCCTCACCCCCGTCGCCCTCGTCGGCGGCCTCCTCCTCAACCTCCTCTACCTCGTCCTGATGATCCACGACTGGGCCGAGCAGGGGCAGAACGCGATGATGGCGCTGATCTCCCTCGTCGCCCTCCTCGCGGTGTCCTGGCAGACCTGGTCCCTCGACCACGCGATCGGACTCTTCTGATGACGGCCACCCCCGACGTCGACGCCTTCACCCGCCCCTACTGGGACGCAGCCGCCGAAGGCCACCTCCTCCTGCGCCGCTGTGCCACCTGCACCCGCGCCCACCACTACCCGCGCGAGTTCTGCCCGCACTGCTGGAGCGAGGACGTCCACTGGGAGCGCGCGAGCGGCCGGGCCACCCTCTACACCTGGTCGGTCGTCCACCGGAACGACCTCCCGCCCTTCGGCGCCCGGGTCCCGTACGTCGCGGCCGTCGTCGACCTCGCGGAGGGGCCGCGCATGATGACGGAGGTCGTGGACGTGGCGGAGGAGGAGCTTCGGATCGGAATGGAGCTGTGGGTCGCCTTCCGGCGGGAGGGCGACGACGGAGCGGCGGCTCCGGTCGTCCCCGTCTTCGGGACCCGGTAGCCCCGTCTTCGGGACCCGGTAGCCCCGTCTTCGGGACCCGGTGGCCCCCGTCTTCGGGGCGCCGCCCCGCCCGCAGGGCGCCGGACGTGCCGCGGGAGGCGCGGTGGGGACGGCCCGGCCGGGTCAGGCGCGGCGCAGTCGCAGCTTCCTCCAGTACCGGAAGAGCTCGTAGAGGACCACGGAGGCCAGGATGACGGCCAGGCTTCCTTCGGTCGTCGCCTCGCGGGCTTCCGGCGCCAGGCCGGTGAGGTACCAGACCAGGGTGCCGCAGAAGGCGGCGCCCGCGGTGAGGGCGGTCATGGCCGCACCCGCCATCAGGCGCGTGATCCAGTCCAGGGACCTGGCGTCCGGGGCGGGCGGTTCGGGCTCCGGCCACAGGTCGACGTAGGGGAGCAGACCGCCGCCCAGTTTTATCTGTCCCGATCTGTTGCTCGGCGCGCAGGCGAAGCAGGCCGTGCCGTCCGGTTCGACCAGGACGTTCAGGGAGCGACTGCAGGCCCCGTCGATCGTCAGGTCGAGGCGGTGGAGCCCCGCCGGCACCTCGAAGCGCATCGTCCGCCCCTGCCGGATGCCGCCGATCCGGATGCCGTCGATCCGCACGTCATAGCGGCGCAGGAGGTCGCGCTCGCCTCCCGGGGCCCGTGACAGCACGACGGTCCCGTGCCCGCCCGCCGCCGCGGGCGTACCGTCCCTCCCGTCGGCCCCGACCTCCGAACCGGTCCCCTCCGCGGGCTGGTCCGTCCGTCCGCCGCCCATCGCGTCCCCCTCCGCGTCGACATCCGCCCGCCAGAGGCTACTCGGCGGCCCTATCCGCGGGGCCGTCGCCCCGGGGCGATCCGCCGGGATCCGCGGTGCCGGTGCGGGGGCCGGGCCGCCCTAGACGGGGGAGACGTTCCGCCACAGCAGGTTGGTGGTGCCGGAGTCGCAGGGGTACAGCATGACGAACGGCGGCCCGGCGACCATGCATTCGCCCCGGTTCACGTTCTGGATGGTCTGGCCGGCGGACGTCTTGCGGTGGATCCGCCACGACTGGAGGCTGGAGCCGTTGCAGACGGCGGCGGTGAAGCTGGGCGTTCCTTCCGGCTGGAGGCAGTGCCCGGTCTTCTTGTTCACCAGCCGGAAGGTTCCGTTGGCGCCGGGAGAGTAGGTCCAGACGTACGAGGCGGTGCCGATGCTGGGCACGGAACCGCATTCGGCGGTGCTGGCCAGGATGTTGAACCCCTGGTCGTTCTCGGCCAGGCACTGACCGTTGGAGACGCTCTCCAGGGAGTACGTTCCCGAGGGGGCGGAGCCGCTGGTGGAGGGCGGGGGCGGCGGGGGCGCGGCCGTCGTCGGCTTCGGGGCGGGCCCGGTCGTCGACCCGCCGGAGGAGCTCGACCCGCCGGAGGTGCCCGAGCCGCCCGAGGTGCTGGACCCGCCGGAGGTGCTGGACCCGCCCGAGCCGCCGGAGCCGCCGGAGGAACCGGACGTGCCCGAGCCGCCGGAGGTGCTGGACCCGCCCGAGCCGCCGGAGCCGCCGGAGGAACCGGACGTGCCCGAGCCGCCGGACGTGCTGGACCCGCCCGAGCCGCCGCCCGACGAGGTTCCGCCGCCGGATCCCGCCCCCGAGCCGCCGGGCAGGGTGCCCGTGCCCCCCGCGCCGCCGCCACCGGCAGCGGGTGGAGGAGCGGCCGTCGTTCCGGTCGGTAAGGACGTCGACGCCGTGGCCGAGGGCGTGCCGGAGGTCGCGGTCGAGGGGGCCGTCCCGGTGGACGGCGGTGCGGAGGCGGGCTGCGGGACCACCACGGACGGCGGGGCCTTCGGCTCCGCGCCCAGACGCCCCACTTGGTACGGGCCGAGGGCGACGATCAGGGTGGTGCCGGTCGCGACGAGGACGGGCACGGCGACCATGACGAGCCGGTTGCGCCGCCACGGCCGCTTGTCGGGGACGGCCTGCCCGGTGACGGCCAGGGGGGCGGGGGTGGAGGTCGAAGGTTCCTGCGGGGGCTGAGCGGACTGCGGGGTCAGGGCGGCCGTCGCCACGTCCGGGGGAGGGTCGAGCCGGTCCAGCTCCGCCAACTGCTCGGCAGTGGGCGCCTCGGCGGCGAAGTCGGCCCGCTCGGCGATCCGTTCGGCGACGGCCTCCGGCCATGCGGCGTCCACCGCGTGCTCCTCGGCCAGGGCGACCAGCCCCTCGGCCGTCGGCCGGTCCGCAGGATCCTTGGCCAGGCACTCCCGCACGAGCTCCGCGAGGGCGGGCTCGGTCTCGGCGAGGCACCCGAAGTCCGGCTCGCCGTGGACGACCCGGTAGAGCAGGTCGAGCCCGGACCCGTCACCGAAGGGAGGGCGTCCGTTCGCCGCGTACAACAGCAGGCTGCCCAGCGCGAACACATCAGCGGCACCGGTCAGTTCGGGCTCGGCCACGGCCTGTTCGGGAGCCATGTAGGCGGGCGTGCCGATGACCATGCCGGTCTTCGTCAGCCGGCTCTGGTCGGCCGCACGGGCCACGCCGAAGTCGATGAGGGAGAGGCCGTCACCAGTCAGCATCACATTGGACGGCTTGAGGTCGCGGTGCACCATGTCGGCGCCGTGCACCACCCGGAGTCCGGTTGCCGCACCGTGGAGCAGGCGCCACAGGGCGGCACCGGACAGCGGACCGCCGTTGAGGCGAATGGCCTCGTTGAGGGTGATCCCGGGGATGAACTCGGTCGCGAACCAGGGCGGCTTCGCCGTGCGGTCGCTCGCGAGGAGCTTGGTGTTGGCCCCGGAGGGCAGCCGGGCCAGGTTGTCGAGTTCGTGCCCGAAGTGGTTGAGGAAGTCGGCGTCCTCGGCGAGCACCGGAAGCACCCGCTTCACCGCCGCGAGCCTTCCCGGAACCGCCCCGAGGTAGACCCGTCCCATGCCGCCCGAACCGAGCACGCCGAGGAGCCTGAACGCCCCGATCTGCCGGGGGTCCCCCGGTTCCAGCGGCATCGCCCCGCTGCCGCTCAAGCCATCTGAACTAGAATAGTTTTTCAGTTCCCCCTGCATGGCCCACACAGTAGCGGAGCTCCTCCGCAAACTGAATGGAGGCCAAGTCTTCTTGATGGACGGCTGGTTGGGGCATGGAAGGGGAGGCCGGTGGGCACGGTCGACGGCCTCGCCGGATGGTCGCCGTGGGCATCCCCTCGGGTGAGGGAGACGGGGGGCCGCCCGGGGCGGGGCGCGGGGCTCCGCTGCGCCCTCCGGGGAAGGAGGAGTGCCGGCGACCACCCGCCATGAGACGGACCCCGCTCCGTGCAGGAGCGAGGAGCTACCCGGACGATCATGGTCTCGGCTACTGAGCCATGGCGGGGGCTGCAGCTCGTCGAGGGCATGGTCGGCCCACGATGTCGTGTGCCAGGCTGGCGGTATGGATTGGCAGTCTGAGTGCCCAGAACTCTGGGCATTCCTTGAGTCCCTGCACCGCGGCGACATCCTGTCCGGCACTGTCGCGGCGATCGAACGCTTCGGGGTCTTCGTGGCCCTGGACGACGGACCCGCCCATCCCCTCTTCCCCGGTGTCGGGTTCATCGTCATTCCCGAACTGTCCTGGCGGCACATCGACGCTCCCACCGATGTCGTTCAGGTGGGCCAGCGGGTCTCGTGCGAGTTCCTCCAGTTCGACACCTACAACGCGGAGGCCAGGCTCTCCTTGAAGGCACTGGATCCCGACCCCCTCCAGGCTTTCGCCGACCACACAGCGGTGGGCCAGGAACTCCGGGGGACGGTTGAGAAGACGGTTTCCATCGGCACCTTCGTCGACCTCGGGAACGGGATCGTAGGTCTGCTCCCCTCCAGAGAAGCCCACGGTCGGCCTGCGGTAAGTCCGCTGGAAGAATTCGAGGTCGGAGAGGAGACCACGGTCGTCGTCACCAAGATCGATCCTCCGACGCGCCGGGTCCTCCTCTCCAGGCCGCAGGGCGGTCGGAACGAAGGTGTCGCGCCGGCCACGTGACGGCCGGCGTCCGCACCGACTCACCGCCAGCCTCGGGATCAAAGAGGGCCTCAGGGGGAGAACACCAGACCGGGACACCCCGACAGAGCCTTCTCGCCCGCGTGGTGGAGGTGGTGCTGGAGGCGAGGGCCTGGGCCGCTCGCGGGGCGGGTTCACCAGCAGCTCTACCTGAGCGCGGACGGCCGCTGCCGCCCACTGTCCCTGATCGTCACGCCAGGACAGCGGGCGGACTGCACCCAGTTCATGCCCGTCCTGGAGAAGATCTGCGTTCCCCGCGTCGGGCCGGGAAGGCCCCACAGGAAGCCAGACAGCCTGGCGGCTGACAAAAACGGGTACGTCTTCCTCGGCACGGCCACAGCGGCAGCCCTCGTCATCTGGCTCCAGGCCTGAGCCGGAGCGGATCCTCAGAACCCCGCACCCGCGGGCCGCTGATGCCCACACGGAGCCGGGTTGCCGTTTTTGTCGAAGACCTCGGCATCGTCGGCCGAATTCACCCACACCGTGATGCCCTGGCTGTGAACGACGACATTGAACGGGGACTCCTCGGGCGCTGTCCGCGTCACGACGGTGAAGTCCTCCCCCGGACGCATCCAGTGATCGGTTCCCCACGGCTCCACCCACAGGCAGAGCATGCTGTCCGTCTCGTTGCTCACGCTCGTCTTCGCCACGCCAGCACCCTAACGAGCAGCATGATCGGCCGGACGCCCTAGGCGGACGCGGTCGCCGGTCGGTTCATCGAGATCGTCGGCACCCTGGGTGACGGGAAGCCTCACGGGCCGGGGCGTCGGGTGCGCCGGTGGGCAGGTCCTCCCCGGGGCCCGGTCGCCGGCCGCGCTTCCCACCGCAGCGGGCAGGACACCTAGCCCAGTGCGGCCCGGATGTGCGGGGCCGCCTCGGCGAGGGACGGGAAGTGGCCGTGGGCGTCCGGGTGCGGGGCCGGGGTGTTCACGGTCCAGACCGTCATCCCGGCGGCCAGCCCCGAGCGGACCCCGGACGGTGCGTCCTCGACCACCAGGCACTCCGCCGGGTCCGCGCCCAGCTTCTCGGCAGCCGTCAGGTACGGCACGGGGGACGGCTTCCCCTCCGCCACCGAGGCGGCGTCGACCACCAGTGCCGGCAGCGGGAGGCCGGTCCGCTCGAACCGCCCCCGCACCCGGTGCTCGTAGTTCGACGTCACCAGGGCCCACCGGTCCGCCGGGAGCCCGGTGAGCAGCTCCGCCGCCCCGGCGAAGGCCGCGTACGAGCCGGTGCGGACGTCCTCGTCCTCCAGCGCGTGGAGGAGGGCGAGGCACTCGTCCGGGTCCGCGTCGGGCGCGACCGTCGCAAAGGTCTCCACGGGCCGCGTCCGCAGCGCGACGGCGTACACCTCCTCCCCGTCGAGGCCGTGCCGCGCGGCCCACTCGTGCCAGACGCGCCGCTGGTTCTCGACGGCGTCCATCAGCGTGCCGTCGACGTCGAAGAGGACGAACTTCATGGGGGTCACGTGCCAGAGACTACGTCCGGCGAGCGGCCGGGCAGGCGGGGAGGGCGCGGACGGGCCCGTCGGGGTGCTCGGTCCGCGGACGCGGACGGTGGCGGTGCGGGACCGGTGGGCCGGCGAGGCGTCCGGGCGACCGTCCCGACGAGGGCCGTGCCCCTGAAGCCGTCCGGTGCGCATGCTTCGGGGTCCTCCTTGAGGACGAGGACGCCCCCGGTCGGACCGGGGGCGTCCTCGTCGCCGGGTCTCAGGAGACCGAGCTGAATGCGGTGCCCTCTCCCGCGTAGAGGTCCGTCGTGGTGCGGGTGAAGGGGGCGCTGGTCGAACCGGTGGAGTGGTAGACGTAGGTGCCGCCCGCCCCGTACGCGATCAGGTCCGGGCGGCCGTCGGCGTCGGCGTCGCCGGCGCCGACGAGGTGGGTGAAGGCGTTCCAGCCGCCGCCGATCCTGGTGCGGGTGGCGAAGGTGCCGTTTCCGGTGCCTTGGTAGAGCCAGAGGACGCCGTCCTTGTCGCGGGCGACGAGGTCGCCGGCGCCGGTGCCGGCGATGTTGCCGACCGCGGTGATCTGGTTGTAGATGTTCCAGCCCCAGCCGACCTTCTTGCGGGGGGCGAAGGGCGACTTCCAGTCGCCGGTGCCGTGGTAGAACCACAGGTCGCCGGAGGCGTCGAAGGCCACCAGGTCGGCCTTGCCGTCGCCGTCGAGGTCGGAGCCGCCGGCGATCTGTCGGTAGGCGTTCCAGCCGCCACCGATCTTCGTCCGGGGAGCGAAGGTCCCGTCACCCTTGCCCAGGTACTCCCACAACACGCCGTCCTTGTCACGGGCGACCAGGTCACCGACCGCAGCGCCCCCGATGTTGCCGACGGCCTCCACCTGGTCGTAGGTGTTCCAGCCCCCACCGATCCTGGCGCGCCCGGCGGTCTTGACCTGGCCGTTCACCGGCCAGTCGTACAGGTCGTCGCGCCACAGCACGCCGGAGGAGTCCCGGGCCAGCACATCGGTCGAGCCGTTGTTGCCGTAGTCGTGCGGGTTGGTCGTGCGCGTCACCTGGAGCTTTCCGCTGGCGGTCGCCGGGCCGCCCACACCGTCGGTCGGGGTGGCGGTGACTTCCCAGAGGTAGGTGCCGTTCGGTGCGCTGGCGCCGCCCAGGACGCCGTTCCAGGCGAAGGCGTACCGGTAGCCGGAGGTGGGCTGCAGCCGCTGGGTGAGCTTCTTGCCGGTGGCCGTGTGGGTGAGCGTGAGGTCGACGGTGGCGCTGCGCGACAGCGTCCACTCCATCGGGACCGTGCTGCCCGGCTTCTCCAGGCTGGCCGAGGTCGGGACCTTCGTCCCGGTCACCTGCACGGCCAGGGACCGGCCCGTGGACGCCTCCAGGGAGACGGCCGGACGGGCGCCACCGGAGTCGGAGATCCGGAAGACGCCGTCGCCCGCGGCGCCGAAGCCGCGCACCAGCAAGGACCCGTCGGGGTCGTGGGCGGTGGTGGAGAAGTTGTCCAGGACCTTGTAGGGCGCCGAGGCGGAGTCCGTGAGGCTCTGTGCGTACAGGGGGCGCGGCGTCTCGCCGGTGGCGGTGCCCGGCACGCCGTAGAGGATCGTGTCGCCGACGATGCCGGCGACGACGGCGCCGGTCAGTCCACCGGTCAGGGGGATCCGGCGGTCAGCACCGCCGGAGACGCTGATCTCGGGGGTCCCGTCGAACTGCGACATGTTGACCCATGCCCGGTACGTGCCGGTGAGGGCGCCGGTGGACGACTGGTCCCACGCGAGGGTGCCCGAGCTGCCGCCCCAGTCGACGACCGCGTTGTTGTTGATGTTCGTCTTGGCCCACCAGTACACGATCCGGTCGGTGGGTATGTACGGCTCCCGGGTGGCGCCCAGGACGATGAGGTCGGTGCCGGCGGACGCGACGACCTTGTAGTCGACGTTCTTGGGGCGGGAGGACAGCTTGACCTTCTGGCTGACCCCGTTGACCTTCCGGAGCTGCCACAGCTCGTCGTAGTCCTCGGTGGTCGGAACGCTCACGAAGAGGGCGTCCCGGACCACGCCGACGAGCTTCGTCCCGGGCTTGAACTCGTACGCGATGTTGAGGTACGCGGACCAGACGGACCCGTCCTTCATGTCGCGCAGCGAGAAGCCGGTGCCGTCGCCCGTCACCACGATGTCCGAGTTGGTGTCGTAGGCCCGGGGACCGGAGCCCATCGGTGTGATCGATCCGTCGGAGGCCTTGTGCCACTCCAGGACCGTGGCGCCGCCCTCGTCCTTGCGCGACGTGAGGTAACCGGACGGGCCCGCGCTGACCACCTCGGCGTCGGCGTCGAGGACCTGGGTGCTGCCGCTCGTCCAGCCGTACTCGTGGGCGAAGCCGTCGCCGACGGAGATCGCGGCGGCCCCGGTCGTCCCGGTCGCGGCTCGCACGGCGGTGGGGGCGGCCGTTGCCGGAACGGACGTCAGGGCCGTACCGGTGACAGCGAGGACGACGGCCAGGGCGGCGGCGATTCGACGGGCGGATGGCTGGTGCTGCAAGTTGAACTCCCCCTCGTCCAAACGGGCGTGGCGATCGCCACGCCCGTTTGGACACCTGATGGGGGCCGAGGGTTGTACAGGAGTCCCGCACTCGTGACGGCTGTCCGCGGACGCTCGACAACGGTGCCGCTCGACAACGGCGCCGCAGCGCCGTCCGGGCGCCGCTAGCGCCGCTCGACCAGGCCCCGCACGTAAGCCGCCTGTCCCGCGTGCTGGAGGTCGTCCGCGATCACCGACACCAAGCGCACCCCGAGGGTGACCGGCGGGTCCCAGGCGGTGTCCACGATCCGTGCCAGGTCCGCCTCCGTGACCGCGCCGACCAGCGCCTCGGTCCGGGAGTGCACGGCGTCGTGGTAGCCGAGCAGCAGGTCCGCCGCGGCCCGGACCGCCCCGACCTGGGCGCTCGTCTGCCCGTAGCCGGTGGCCCGCTGCGGGAACGGCAGCCCGAAGCGGGCCGCCCAGCCCTCCGAGGTCCACAGTTGTTCTCTGCCGAACGCGTCCGCGAGGTGGTCGTCCTGGATCCGGGTGAGGTGCCAGACGAGCCAGGCGATCGAGTTGGCGTCGGGATCGACGCGTACGGCGAGCTCCTCCTCCGTCAGCCCCTCCACGGCACCGTGGACGGCCTCGCGCACCCGCCCGAAGGAGTCGACCAGCAGTCCGGCGCCGTTCACGGGAGCTCCTTCTCCGCCCTCCACCGCTCCACCGCCGCCTCGACGTCGAAGGGCCTCAGCTGCAGCGGCGGCCCGGCGGGCGGGCGGCGGAGGGCCTCGGCGATCTTCGCGTTGACCTCTTCCAGGACACGGCGGACCTGCTCCTCCGAGACGGCCCGGGCCACGGCCGCCTCGGCGTCCTCGGCCTCCTTGCGCAGGGCGAGCGAGGGAGGGAGCACGGAAGCCCCCTCGCGGTGCATCTTCCCCTTGACCCACCACAGCTCGTCGTACGGCGCCGAGTCGTCCGGGAGCGGCTTGCCGAAGCCGGACAGGTTCCGGAACTCGCCGCGCTCCGCGGCCTCGCGGATCTGCTGGTCCACGAACGACTCGAAGCTGACTCCGGGCGGCTTGCGTTCGGTCATGCCTCCAGACTACGTACGCGCCGGGAAGCGCGCGTGGCCCGCGCGGGGCGGCCCCGGAAAGAGGCAGGAGCCCCGCTCGTGCCGCGAGGCACGGAGCGGGGCTCCTTGGGTACTGCTCTAGTCGTGCACGATCGCCGACCCGGGCAACTTAGGCCGGGGTGACGTTCTCCGCCTGCGGGCCCTTCGGGCCCTGCGTGACGTCGAAGGTCACGAGCTGGTTCTCCTCGAGCGAACGGAAGCCGTTCGCGTTGATCGCGGAGTAGTGGACGAAGACATCCGGGCCGCCGCCGTCCTGGGCGATGAAGCCGAAGCCCTTTTCAGCGTTGAACCACTTGACGGTTCCGGTAGCCATAAGCCCTCCTTGGGCCAAAGGGTTGCCCTGCTCCAGAACCTGCAAACAAGTCTGAAAACTACAAAAGCCTGCGGGTCACATGCTCCGCAGGCTCTGTACTGCAAGGGAAACCAAACTGCAACTTGCGTTGAGCGTAGCACGCAGGATGCTCGCGGCGGTAGAGGGAAAGATCACTTCACCCGCACGTTTGATTCCGTTCCGTGCGCTGACGCGTCCGCCCCGCCGATGCCCGACCCGTGAGACGGGTCTAGCCTCGCGATGTGGACAAAGCAACCGACGAGCAGCAGCGCAGCCGGCCCCGCGTCGGGCACATCCAGTTCCTGAACTGCCTCCCCCTCTACTGGGGGCTGGCGAGGACCGGGACGCTCCTCGACCTCGAGCTCACCAAGGACACCCCGGAGAAGCTCAGCGAGCGACTCGTCCGGGGCGATCTCGACATCGGGCCCATCACCCTCGTCGAGTACCTCCGCAACGCCGGTGACCTGGTCGCCCTCCCGGACATCGCGGTCGGCTGCGACGGCCCCGTCATGTCCTGCGTGATCGTCTCCCAGCGCCCCCTGGAGGAGCTCGACGGCGCACGCGTGGCCCTCGGCTCCACCTCCCGCACCTCGGTGCGCCTCGCCCAGCTGCTCCTCGCCGAGCAGTACGGGGTGGCACCCGACTACTACACCTGCCCCCCTGACCTGGGCCTGATGATGCAGGAGGCGGAGGCCGCCGTCCTGATCGGCGACGCCGCGCTCCGGGCCTCCCTGCACGACGCCCCCCGGCTGGGCCTGCAGGTCCACGACCTGGGGCTGATGTGGAAGGAATGGACGGGCCTGCCGTTCGTCTTCGCCGTGTGGGCGGCGCGCAAGGACTACCTGGAGCGCGAGCCGGAAACCGTGCACGAGGTGCACCGGGCGTTCCTGGCCTCCCGCGACCTCTCCCTCGAAGAGGTCGCCAAGGTCGCCGAACAGGCCGCCCGCTGGGAGACCTTCGACGCCGAACTCCTGGAGCGCTACTTCCGCACGCTCGACTTCCGTTTCGGCCCCGATCAGCTCGCGGGGGTAAGGGAGTTCGCCCGTCGCACCGGTCCCACGACCGGCTTCCCGGCGGACGTGGCGGTGGAACTCCTGCCGGCCGCGATCCGATAGTCCGACACCGCGGGGAAAGGTGCGCAAGAGGAAATGCAGCGGGGCGTTCCGGAGGCGCCTTTCCGGGCGCCCCGGTGAATGCGGGGCGCTCCCGAGGGGCACTATTCAGCCAACCTGCAATTCACCGGACATTCGCCGGTTGAACGCTTCCCGCTCACCCTCCCCGCGTACTCCCCGGCCCCGGGCCGGCACCCTGCGGAAGTCGCGAAGAGCGCTGGCGTACGCTGGGTCGGTCTGTCTTACACCCCTCCGAAAGGGACGCATCCGGTGACCGAGAAGGCCGAACTCACGTCTCTTGATGTCGCAGCCGTTCTCGACCGCGCCGCCGCGGGCGGACGGATCACCCCCGAGGAGGCGCTCGACCTCTACCGCTCGGCGCCCCTGCACGCGCTGGGCGCCGCCGCCGACGCGGTGCGCCGTCGCCGGTACGCGGGGACCGAGCACATCGCGACGTACATCATCGAGCGGAACATCAACTACACGAACGTCTGCGTGACGGCGTGCAAGTTCTGTGCGTTCTACGCCGCCCCGAAGGACACGAAGAAGGGCTGGACCCGGAGCCTCGACGACATCCTGCGCCGCTGCGCGGAGACCGTGGAGCTCGGCGGCACCCAGATCATGTTCCAGGGCGGCCACCACCCCGACTACGGCGTCGAGTACTACGAGGAGCACTTCGCCGCCATCAAGAAGGCCTTCCCGCAGCTGGTCATCCACTCCCTCGGCGCCTCCGAGGTCGAGCACATGGCCCGCATCTCCGGCGTCTCCGTCGAGGAGGCGATCACCCGCATCCACGCCGCCGGCCTCGACTCCTTCGCCGGCGCCGGTGCGGAGCTCCTCCCCGAGCGCCCCCGCAAGGCGATCGCGCCCCTGAAGGAGTCCGGCGAGCGCTGGCTGGAGATCATGGAGATCGCCCACAAGCTGGGCGTCGAGTCCACCTCCACCATGCTGATGGGCACCGGTGAGACCAACGCCGAGCGGATCGAGCACCTCCGCATGATTCGCGAGGTGCAGGACCGGACGGGTGGCTTCCGGGCCTTCATCCCGTACACCTACCAGCCCGAGAACAACCACCTCAAGGGCCGCACGCAGGCCACCCTCTTCGAGTACCTGCGCATGATCGCCATCGCCCGGCTCTTCCTGGACAACGTCGCCCACATCCAGGGCTCCTGGCTGACCACCGGCAAGGAGGTCGGCCAGCTGTCCCTGCACTACGGCGCCGACGACCTCGGCTCCATCATGTTGGAGGAGAACGTGGTCTCCTCCGCCGGCGCCAAGCACCGCTCCAACCGCATGGAGATCATCGACCTGATCCGCAAGGCGGGACGGGTCCCGGCACAGCGCGCGACCACCTACGAGCACCTGGTCGTCCACGAGGACCCGGCGAACGACCCGGTCGACGAGCGCGTCGCCTCGCACATCTCGTCCGTCGCGATCGAGGGCGGAACCGCCCACCCCGAGCTGAAGCTCCTCGACGCGAACTGACGACGCCGTGCTCACCCTCCACGTCGCCGAGGCCACTCCCGGCACCGCCGTCCTGATCGACGGCGCCGTCATCGCCGCCGTCGGGCCGTACGAGGAGCTGGCCGCCGCCCACCCCGGGGCACGGGTGCGCCGGTGGCCGGGCATCCTCACGGGCGGGCTGCTCAACCCGTTCGCCCCCGAGCTCCTCGAGGCCGCCTACCACCCGGATCCCCGGGAGGCCGCCGAGTTCGGCACGGAGCCGATCACCGGGGAGCGGGCGCGGGAGGTCTTCCGCACCGACCCCGCCCGCCGCGGCGCCTCCGCGCGGCGCGGCGTGCAGCGGCTCCTCGCGCACGGGACGGTCGCCGTCGCCGGCGAACTGCGCGAGCGGGCCGCCCTGGACGCCGTGCGCCGGGCCGGCCTCGCCGTCGGCCGCCGCCCGGACCGGCTCCCCGGCACCCCGGCCCTCTCCCCGGTGCCGCTGGTCCTGCTCCCCGGCCCGACGGTCGGGGGCCCCGCCCGCTTCGCCGTCTTCGACGTGCCCGACCGGGCGGCCCTGGTCCGCCTCGGCGCCCGCACCTGCGTCGCCACCGTCATCGGGGGCCGTCTGGTCTTCCGGGCCCGCTAGGGCGGGACCGGCGGCGGGCGTGCCAACGGGGGCACGCCCCACCCGCGCACACCCTCGATCAGGAGGCCCCGTACCCGTACTGCCCGAGGATCGGGTGCTCGTCCGCGTACCGCACGAGCTCCATGAAGCGGTCGTCGTCCGCCGCGCCCACCAGCTCGGTGGGGGACACGGGGGCCGCTGCGGTCGCTGCGGCGTCCGGCGTCACGGAGAGCAGCACGTCGCTCCCCCCGTGCCGGAAGGCCAGGGAGACCTCCAGTGCCCCGTGCGCGTTCGACGGCGCGAGCGTCACCCGGGCGGCGGTGCCGTCGGCCAGCTCCACGGGCCGGCAGCTCACCTGCTTCTCCGCTTCGTCGCGGCAGCGGTCGGGGTCCCCGTCGGCGGCCGGACGCACGGAGAACTGCACGGAGTACGGCAGGCCCCCGGGCTCCCCCCGGTAGAAGCGGACGTCGTTGTCGAGCGGGCGGATCGTGCCCACGGCGGCCGGCAGCACCTCGTCCAGCACGACGGCCGCCTGCTGCTGGAAGGCGTCGAGGCGCGCCCGCTGCTTCTCGGGGAGCCGGGCGTGGGGGAAGGTCTCCCCGGGCCTCGGTTCGACGTGGACGGGTTCCCGACCCGGTCCCGTGCTGGTCACGGTCGGCCCCACGGGCGCGGCAGGGAGGGTCGGCTCGCCGCCGCGCCAGGAGTTCAGCAGGGTCAGGCCCAGGGCGACGGCCGTGACCAGGCCGAAGACCCCGCCGGCCTTGGCGGCCCTCGCCCTGGCCCGGCGGCGACGGCCGAGGCGCACGGCGGTGGGGACGAGGTCGGGCAGCGGCGGCAGCGTGTCGGTCGCCTCGGCCATGGCTCCCCGCAGGGCGCGCTCCTCGGGCGAGTCCGCCGGTGCATCGGTGAGGTGCATGGTGGGGGTCAGCTCCCGACGGTGTAGACGTGGACGTCGCCCAGCTGGGCGCGCAGCCGGGCGAGGGAACGCGAGCACTGGCTCTTGACCGTGGACTCGCTGCAGCGCAGCAGGGAGGCCACGCTCTGGACGCTGAGGTCCTCCCAGTAGCGCAGGACGACGATGGCCCTGGCCCGGGGCGGGAGCTCGTCGAGCAGGGCCAGGAGCGTGACCCGGAGGTCGGAGGGCACGGCGTCCTGCGCCTCGGTCCGGGGCGCACTGCGGACCTGGGCGAGCAGGTCCCGCAGGGACCGTCGGCGTTCGGTGACGAAGGTCCGGATCAGCACGGTCTTCGCATAGGCGTCGAGGTTGTCCGCGGCGCTGGCCCTGTGCCAGTGCTGGAACAGCTTGGCGAGCGCGGTCTGGGTCAGGTCGCGGGCCGCCTCGACGTCCCCGCAGAGCAGGTAGGCGGTGCGGTAGAGCCTGCGCTGACCGACCGCCGCGTACTCCTCGAAGCCGGTGCTCCCGTGATCGCGGCGCGCGGACCACGACCGCTTCGACGGCTCCTCCGACATCTGCCCTCCCTTCTCGACCAGATCGTTCCGCGTGCCGGAGACGACCTCCGACCCAGTCCGAGCGCGTCCGCGGCGGAAAGGTTGAAAGGAAAGTGGGATTGGCCGGAGATTGCCGGTCCGATGGCTCAAACCCTTGCTATCTGGTTCCGGTGAACCCGGGTGACTTTGCGAAGGTGCAGGCGCAGGAAGGGCAAATGGTGGGGATGTGCATGCCGGTCATGGTCGCGAGCAGGCACAGTTGCAGACGGCTCAGCCCGCCCAGCTTGGCGCGCAGGTTGGTCACGTGGAACTTTGCGGTGCGGGGGGTGACGCGCAACTGCAGTGCCAGGTCCTCGGTCGACGGGCCGCCGCGCAGGGCGGTGAAGACCCGTTGCTCCATGGCCGTCAGGTGGTGGAGCGGCGTATGCACGAGTGGTGTTCCCCTCGCGCCTTCTCGTCGAATGACAGGGCTGTGATCAGCGCAGACGAGACAATGAAGTCGCATGAGTACCCCCAGCGTGCCGGCTTCGGCGTCGGAATCTAGCACGCGATCCGGTCGGTCCCGGGGGAGGGAATCGGCCAGCGCGGGGGCGTGCGGTGCGGGGGTGGCCGTGGCGTGGAGGGTGCTTCGTTCCGGGGGGTGGGTCGGCGGGACCCGTCGTGGCGACCGGCCTCGAACGGTCGGGGGCGGGGGTGGTCCTGCCGAGGCCGGGTAGGCGTCCCGGGGCGAACCGAAGATCACGAATGTATGCATATGTGAATGCATTTTGTTTGCTTTGGGAAAAGGGGGTGGCCTGCGGTCTCCGTCCGCGGGGACGGGCGCTGCGGCCCCCCGTCGGATTCCCTGGAGCAATCGCCTCCCCGGGGCGCCGGTCGGTCCGGTGTGCGCCGGTGGCATGGAGGGGCGCACGGGGTGGCGCCCCCGTGCCCGCCCGCCGGCCCCCGGAGCCTGCCCGGGGGGCGTCGCCCCACCTGCGCCAGGGCCGTCGCGCCGGTGCGCACGGGGCCGTGCGGCGGCGCGGGATCGGCGCGATTCAGGTGGTCGGTGCGGCCGGTCCGAGGGGATCGGAGGGGCTCGTCGAGCGGTGCCGCACGGTCGTCACCGGCGGCCGGCCGGCCGCACCGGGCGGCTCAGGACACCGGGGGACCGGCCAGGTACCTGCCGTTCGCGTCGTACGGCCAGGCGTTCGCCACGCAGCCGAGCAGCCCCTTGATCTGCTGCATCATGGCGGGCGCGGGTTGGTTCGGCCCGGGGCAGGTTTCATGGCCGCGGCCGATCTCGTGCCCCACCTCGTGGTTCACGATCAGGGCGCGGTACTCCTCGATCGGGCCGTCGAACTGCGGCGAACCGACCGTCCACAGCTTCAGGTTGACCACCACGGTGTGGTCGATCCTGCAGTTCACGTTCCCCTTGCTGCTGGGGGTGGTGACGTAGCAGAGCCGGTCGGTCGTGCCGGGAGTGGCGACCCGGATGACGAAGTCCACCGGTCCGGACGCGACCAGACGGAAGCCGTACCGCGGGTTCCTGGTCCATCCCCGGGGATGGCCGAGGATCGCGGAGACCGTTCGGGCGGCATCGTCCGGATCCAGCTCGATCCCGTCCTCCACCTCGACCCGGTAGGTGCGCACGGGCCCGCCGCCCTGGCGTTCGCCGTCGACCCGGGAGCGGGTGAAGGTGCCCGGGCCGGTCGGCGGCACGCGGATGCGGGTCGGAGGTGTGGTCACCGGGGGCGGGGTGCCCGTCGGGGGAGTCGTCGGGGAGGTCGGCTCCGGCGGCGGAGGCGTGCTGCGGTCCTCGCCCGGCCCGGGCCGCGAGGGCGTCGCCGCCCGGTCTTCGGCGGCCCGGGCCGGGCTCCCGTCCTCGTGGAGCAGTGCGGCCGTGCCGCCCGCACCGAGACCGAGCGCGGCGAGGGCGGCCACGAGCACGTTCCTCCGTCGTCGGCGCCGTCGTCTCGCGGCGGCGCGTGTCCTACGGGTGGCGCGGTGCGTCATGGGTCCGGTTCAGTCGAGGGCGTGCGGGGACGTGCCGGGCGTCGCCGGCGTGAGGAGGGGCACGGGGGAGTCCTTCGTCGGTGCGGCGGGGCTCGGGAGGTGGGAGGGCGGGGCTCTCAGGAGGTGAGTTCGGCGGCGAGCCGCAGTCGGGCTTCCAACTGCTCCTTCACGGCGGCCAGCGTTTCGGCGTTCTGCTCGATCAGCCGCTCCTGGTAGGCGATCTCGACGGTGGACCAGATGCCGACCAGGTTCGTCCGCTCCTTGCAGGTGACGTCCTGCTTGGCGGCGGTCACGGCCTTCGGGCTGTTGAGCGTCGTGTCGCCGAAGCCGAGGTCGTTCTGCGGGCTCACCGGATCCTCCGTCCGGTAGCCGCCCTCCGCCATGCAGGCGGACCAGGCCTCGATGGCCTTGCGGACCCGGCTGTCCTCGCGGGAGCGGCCGTAGGCGTCGAAGCCGAAGTTCTGCGGGACCATGATGTCCACGGAGTCCCTGGTCGGCGCGTAGAGCTTGAGGAAGCCCTCGCGGATGCAGCCGCCGGCGGGCACCTTCTTGCCGGCCACCGTGATCACGCCCTGGTCGGAGTCCTCCGCCTCCTCCTGGCTCATCGGCACCGGGACCGAGGGGTCGACCTGCTCCTCGCCGTTGAGCACGAGCTTTTCGTTGGGGCCCATGGCCTTCTCCGGAGGGCGTGGGGGCAGGGCGGCCACCTCCGGGTTGTCGTAGCCGTACCGGGTGGCCGTCGCGATGCTGCTCACCCCGTACTTCCGTGCGTTGTCGCCGCCGCCCAGGTGGTTGCTGCGGAGCGGGAACCGGTAGCCGTAGCGCTTCATGCACTGGTCGATCAGGACGTCCTGGGCCTCGCCGAGCGCCTTGCGCTGCTCTCCCGAAGGGAGGTACGCGTCGAGCGGGAACCGGATCGACGTGCTGTCCAGGAGCGCCGGGACGTCACCGATCGCCGGTTCCGGCCGGTCCGCTCCGGTCTGCCCGTCGGAGGAGGAGCACCCGGCGAGGGCGAGCGCGAGGGCGGTCGCGAGCGCGAGCGGGTGGGCGGTCGAGCGGACGCGGAACAGGGGCATGGTGGCTCCGTTGTGAATTCGGATAACATCCACGGCCACTGCTCCGCCCGGCGCGAACGGGCGGAGCAGTGACTCCTCGTCTGGCGCGTGCGGTGCTCAGGGGGCGAGCACCCTGCCGTCAGAACTGGATGTAGGAGGAGGAGATGGTGTTCTTGAAGGTGCTGCTCGCGTTGCCGCGGTAGCCGGCCGGGATGTAGCCGTCGCTGCCGCCGCCGCCCGAGTTGGTGTGCACGCTCCACTGGTAGCTGTCGAGGTTCAGGTAGGACTCGGTGTAGTCGTTCGTGGTGTGTCCGGCGCAGCTCTGCGAGCCCTTGAAGTAGTCGTCCGCGAAGTTCGTGTCGGAGACGTACAGGTCGAAGACCGAATTCTGCTGGTTCTGCAGGCAGAAGAGGCCGAACTCGCCGCTCGTCAGCCAGCCGTCCTTGCCGGCGGCGTTGGCGCTGCCGGTGGAGACGGCGACGGCCCCGAGGAGGAGGCCGGCGGTGGCGGCGACGCGGAGGAGCTTGTTCATGGGGTGCCTTTCGGTGTCGAGGAAGACGTACCGTCGGACGGGCTCCGGTGGATCGTCCGACCTGATCCGGTCCGGGCCGCCGTTCAGTGAACACGAGCAACTCGCCTTCTACTACTGTCCTTTGGGACAGTGGCCGCAGATCCGGCGATGGCCTACGGTGCTTGCGAGGCGCGGCGTCGGTCCGCGCCGGGCCCCGGTGCCGCTCTGCGCCGGGGGCTTCCTCGAAGGGGTTCTCCTGTGGTTCTTCGACGAGTCCGGACGGCGCTTTGCCCGGCTCTGCTGTCGATCGCCCTTTTCACGGTGGGTTGTTCGAACGGTACGACCGGTGCGGCGGGTCCTGCCCCGACCGGTACGACGGGATCGTCGTCCGCCTCCGCCCCGGCGGACGGGGCGTCGAGGAAGGGCGAGGCGGACCCGAAGCAAGCCGCGTACTTCTCCTGCCTCGCCGAACGGGGGCTGCCGATGACGGACTCCGACTCCGGCGTACCGGTGGTGGACACCGCCCGGGCGGACCCCGCCGAGGTGAAGGAGGCCGAGACGGCCTGCGCCGACGAACTGGCGATCCCCGAGGCGGGCGCGGAGGAACTGGCCGAGGCGCGGGAGCTCACGGCGTGCATGCGGCGCAACGGCATCGCCGAGTTCCCCGACCCGGACCCGAAGACCGGTGACCACGACCTGGAGTCGATCCGGCTGAAGGGTTCCCCGGAGGCGGTGGCCGCCATGAAGAAGTGCGGCTTGGAGGACCGCAGCAAGACCGACGGCAAGGTCGGCGGATGACCGAGCCGGAGAGCACCCACCTCCTCGAGCCCGCGGTCGCCCCCGCCCCCGCGTCCGGGCTCGCGCGCCGCCGCCGCTGGGTCGCGATCGTCGCGGTCGGCGCCGTGGTGCTGTCCGGCCTGGGCATCGGGGCGTCGCGGCTGGTCAAGTCACCGGCCCAAGCGGCGGCCGAGGCCGGACCGCCGCCCATGGACCTCCTGGTCGCCCGGGTGGAGAAGCGCGTGCTGCGGGACACCGTCATCGTGCGCGGCACGGCGACGGCGGCCCAGACGGTGCAGGTCGCTCCGGTCACGTCGGTCGAGGGCGGGGGGAGCCCCGTGGTCACCAAACTGCCGGTCGCGGTGGGGGACCGGGTGACGGCGGGGCGCGTGCTGCTGGAGGTCTCCGGGCGCCCGGTCTTCGTCCTGCCCGGCAGGCTCCCGGTGTACCGCGACCTCAAACCCGGGGCGACCGGAGAGGACGTCGAGCAGCTGCAGAAGGCCCTCGCACGGCGCGGCCACGGCACCGGACCGGACCCCTCGGGCACGTTCGGCGCCGGGACCAAGGCGGCGCTCACCGCCTTCTACTCCTCCATCGGCTACGACCCCCTGCCGGCCGTCGCCGACGGCGGCGCATCCGTCGCGGCGGCGGAGGACGCGGTCACCGCGGCGGAGCGCGCGCTGGAGGACGCGCGGGCGGCGCAGGACGCCGTCGACGCCGGCCCCGCCGCCGAAGGAGCGGGCACGGGCGGTGGCGCGGGCACGGGCGTCGGCACGGACGGCGGCAAGACCGCGACGGGCACCGGGGCCTCCGGCGCCGATGCCGCGCGCTCCGTGCAGCGGGCGCGCGAGGACCTCACCAAGGCCCGGACGGCCCTCGCCGGGGCGCGTGCGGTCACGGGCCCCATGCTGCCCGCCGGCGAAGTGGTCTTCCTGGAGGGCTTCCCCGCCCGGGTGGACTCGATCTCGGCGCACACCGGCTCGCTGGTCTCGGGCCCGGTCATGTCGCTCTCGGCCGGCGCCCTCGTCGTCCGCGCCCTGCTCCAGGAGCACCAGAAGGGCCTGGTCAGGGCCGGACAGAAGGTGGAGATCCGGTCGGAGGTGAGCGGCGTGACCGCCTCTGCGAAGGTGCAGTCGGTCGCCGACGCGATGTCCCAGCTGCAGGCCCCCGGCCAGTCCGACGCCACCGGAGGAGGACAGGGCGGACAGGGAGCCGGAGAGCGCGGCTACGCCATGACCGTGCGGCCCGAACGCCCGCTCGATCCCGAACTGGCGGGACAGGACGTGCGGCTGACGATCGAGGCGGCGGCCACCGGAGGGGACGCGCTGGTCGTCCCGGTCAGCGCGGTCTCGGCCGGCGCGGACGGACGGACCACGGTCACCGTGGTCGAGGGCTCGACGCGGCGCCGGGTGGAGGTGCGGCCGGGCACCACCGGGGACGGCTTCGTCGAGATCAAGCCGGTCGGCTCCGGCCGCATCGAGGAGGGGGACAACGTCATCACCGGCATCAACCCCGGGATGTCGGGCGGCGTCGGGAAGGCCGGCACATGACGTCCCGACCCCCCACCGACCCGACCGGCCGGAGCCGCCCGACCGCTCCGCCGGCACCCGTGCCCGAGCCGCCCGTCATCGAGTTCCGGCAGGTCGGCCTGACCTATCCCGGACCGCCCCCCGTGCCGGCCCTCGCCCCGTGTGACCTCCGGATCGAACGCGGGGAGTTCGTCACCGTCGTCGGCCCCTCGGGATCGGGCAAGTCCACCTTCCTCAACATCGCCGGACTGCTCGACGCCCCGACGACCGGCACCTACCTGCTCGACGGCATCGACACGGGAACGCTCCGGGACGGTGACCGCACCGCGCTGCGGGGCCGCCGCATCGGCTTCGTGTTCCAGTCCTTCCACCTGTTGCCGCACCGCTCGGCCCTGGAGAACGTGACCCTGGCCATGGTCTACAACGGCTTCCGCCGTCGCGAGCGCACCGGACCCGCCCACGAGGCCCTCGAACGCGTCGGCCTCGGCCATCGCGTCCACGCCGCGCCCACCCGCCTCTCCGGCGGAGAACGCCAGCGGGTCGCCATCGCCAGGGCCCTGGTGGCCCGCCCCTCGCTGCTCCTCTGCGACGAGCCCACCGGAAACCTCGACTCCGCCAACGCCGACACCGTGCTGGAACTCCTGGACGAACTCCACCGCGACGGAATGACCGTGCTCGTCATCACCCACGACACGGACGTGGCACGCCGAGGGGGACGTACGGTCGCCATCCGCGACGGCCGACTGGACGAGCGGACGGCCGTCGCATGAGCCCCCGGCGTCCCGATCGCCCCCGGCGCTCCCTCGCCGACCGCTTCCGCGCCGGCCGTCGCGCCCGGGCCGGTACGACCGGGCGCCGGGCCCGTACGGTCGAACCGTCCCGCTTCGCCCCGCGCGACGCCCTGGCCGAATCGCTCGCGGGAGTCCTCCAACGCCCGGCCCGGTCCGCCCTCACCACCCTGGGCACGGTCCTGGGGGTCGGGACGTTCGTCGCCGTCCTCGGCCTGACCGCCACCACCTCCTCACAGATCGACGCGCGCTTCAACGTCCTCAGTGCCACCCAGGTCGAGATCGAGGACGTCGCCACCGAACGGAACGAGTTCGCGGGTCCGGGCTTCCCCGAGGACGCCGACGCGCGCGTCGAACGGCTCGGCGGCGTCCGGCACGCCGGCGTCTACTACAAGGTGCGCCTCGACGCCGCGGACGCCGTCCGGGCCGCGCCGGTCGGAGCGGCTGCCGGGGGCGAGGCCATCGACGTGGTCGCCGCGTCGCCCGGCGTCCTGAGCGCCGCCGTACCGACGCTCGTCCAAGGGCGGCTGTACGACGCCTACCACTCCCGCAGCAAGCAGCGGGTGGCCGTCCTCGGCGCGTCCACGGCGGCGCGGCTCGGCGTCACCACCCTCGAGACGCAGCCGGCCGTCTTCATCGGCGACGAGCCGTTCACCGTCGTCGGGATCATCGGCGACGTCGAGCGCAAGGCCGATCTGCTGCTGTCCGTGGTCGTGCCGCTGACCACGGCCGACGAGGTGTGGAGCGACGTCCCCGGACGCCCGGAAACCCACATGCTCATCGCCACCGACCTGGGGGCCGCGCAGCAGGTGGCCCTGCTCGCCCCGACGGCACTGCGCCCCGACCACCCCGAGTACCTCAAGGCGGTCGCACCGCCGGACCCGAAGAGCCTGCGCACGAACGTCACCTCCGACCTCAACCAGCTCTTCCTCGTCCTGGCCGGCATCTGTCTCGTCATCGGGGCCGTCGGCATCGCCAACACCACCCTCGTCGCCGTCCTGGAACGCACGGGGGAGATCGGCCTGCGCCGCGCGCTGGGTGCCCGGGGCCGGCACGTCACCGTGCAGTTCCTCGCCGAATCGGGGGTCCTGGGGGCGCTCGGCGGTCTGATCGGCACGTCACTGGGCACCCTGACCGTGGTGACGGTGGCGGTGGTGCGGGACTGGACGCCCGTGGTCCACCCGACGACGGTCGCCGCCGCCCCGGTGGTCGGGCTCGTCACCGGAGTCCTGGCCGGCCTCTATCCCGCCTGGCGCGCCGCGCGCATCGAACCCGCCGAGGCACTGCGCCGCTGAGCGGCCCGGAAGGCCGTGCACGACCCGTGGGCCGGCCGTCGGCAGCCGCCCGGGACCGGGCTGCTTGAATGGGGACGTGACCCGAGCATCCCTGGACAAGCAGCCGCACGAAGTCGCCTCGATGTTCGACGACGTGGCGGCCAACTACGACCTCACCAACGACGTGCTCTCGCTCGGTCAGGACCGCCGCTGGCGCAAGGAGGTCGCGAAGGCCGTCGACGCCCGCCCGGCGCAGAAGATCCTCGACCTGGCCGCCGGCACGGCCACCTCCTCACAGCCCTTCGCGCGGGCCGGGGCGTACGTCGTCCCCTGCGACTTCTCGCTCGGCATGCTCCAGGTCGGCAAGAAGCGCCACCCGTGGATGCCGTTCACCGCCGGCGACGGCACGAAGCTGCCCTTCCGCGACGACGCCTTCGACGCGGTCACCATCTCCTTCGGGCTGCGGAACATCCAGGACACCGAACGGGCCCTGCGCGAGATGTACCGGGTGACCAAGCCCGGCGGCCGGGTCGTCATCTCCGAGTTCTCGCACCCCACCTGGGCGCCGTTCCGCACGGTGTACGAGGAGTACCTGATGCGCGCGCTGCCGCCGGTGGCCCGTGCCGTGTCCTCCAACCCCGACGCCTACGTGTACCTCGCGGAGTCGATCCAGTCCTGGCCGGACCAGCCGACCCTGGCGGGCATGCTCCGGAAGGCCGGCTGGTCGAAGGTGGCCTACCGCAACCTGACGGGCGGCATCGTCGCCCTGCACCGCGGCTTCAAGGCGTAGCTCCCGCCCCGTTCCGCCGCCCATAGACTTCCCCCCGTCCTTCCCTCGACCCCTTCGGGAGATCCGCCGTGACCGAGCAGCCCCTCTCCGAGCACACCGCAGATGTGATCGTCGTCGGGGCAGGCCCGGCCGGCTCCACCACCGCGTACTACCTGGCGAAGGCCGGACTGGACGTCCTGCTCCTGGAGAAGACGGCCTTCCCCCGCGAGAAGGTCTGCGGCGACGGCCTCACCCCGCGCGCCACCAAGCAGCTGGTCTCCATGGGGATCGACATCTCCGAGGAGGCCGGCTGGCTGCGGAACAAGGGCCTGCGGATCATCGGCGGCGGCGTCCGGCTCGAACTCGACTGGCCGGAGCTCGCCTCCTACCCGGACTACGGACTCGTCCGCAAGCGCGACGACTTCGACGAGCAGCTCGCCCGCCAGGCGCAGAAGGCCGGCGCCCGGCTGTACGAGCGCTGCAACGTCGGCGCCCCGATCATCGACGACCGCACGGGTCGGATCACCGGCGTCCACGCGAAGCTGGGCGAGGAGAAGCGCGAGGTCACCTTCCACGCCCCGCTCGTGGTGGCCGCCGACGGCAACTCCACCCGCCTCTCCCTCGCCATGGGCCTGCACCGGCGCGAGGACCGCCCGATGGGCGTCGCCGTCCGCACGTACTTCACCACCCCGCGGCACGAGGACGACTACCTGGAGTCCTGGTTGGAGCTGTGGGACCGGCGCGGCCCGCAGGACCGGCTGCTCCCCGGCTACGGCTGGATCTTCGGCATGGGCGACGGCACCTCCAACGTCGGCCTGGGCATCCTCGACTCCTCCTCGGCCTTCCGCGAGCTGGACTGGCGCGAGGTCCTCAAGGCCTGGTGCGCCTCGATGCCGGAGGACTGGGGCTTCACCCCGGACAACATGACGACGTCGATCCGCGGTGCCGCCCTGCCGATGGCCTTCAACCGCCAGCCGCACTACACCAGGGGCCTGCTGCTCGTCGGCGACGCCGGCGGCCTGGTCAACCCGTTCAACGGCGAGGGCATCGCCTACGCCATGGAGTCGGGCCAGATCGCGGCCGACGTCATCGTCCAGGCGCACGCACGCGCGACCCCGGCGCAGCGGGAGCTGGCCCTGCGGAACTACCCGCAGGTCCTGAAGGACACCTACGGCGGCTACTACACGCTGGGCCGTGCGTTCGTGAAGCTCATCGGCAACCCGAAGATCATGAAGATCGCGACCCAGCGCGGCCTCACCCACCCGCTCCTGATGAAGTTCACCCTGAAGATGTTGGCGAACCTCACGGACCCGACGGGCGGCGACGCCATGGACCGCATCATCAACGGCCTGTCGAAGGTGGCCCCGAAGGCCTGAGCCCGGACCGGGCCGGGTCACGGGTGCCCCGCGGCGGTGGAGTCGCCGTGGGGCACCCGTAACATCGCGGGCATCACCGTCTCGGCGAGCAGGGCGAGCAGGTGGAGCTGGAGCCGGGAGAGACCGCCGAGCTTCTCCCGCAGGTTCATCACGTGGAACTTGACGGTGCGCTCGGAGATGCCGAGCGCGAGCGCCATGTCGGCGTTCGACTCACCGCCGGGCATGGCGGCGAGCACCTCCCGTTCCCGCTCGGTGAGGGTGCCGAGGCGCCGACAGGCGTCGATCACCGGGTTCACTCGGCACGCCGCCCCCTCCCTGGCGGCCTCGAACTCTCGTTCCGGTGCGCAGAGCCGACAACGTCGGAGCATGCTTGTCTCCCCCCCCCAGGACAGCAAGACGCTAGGCCCAAACGGCGCGAACAGGGCAGGAATTCCCGGGGAAATCCCGGTCGGCCCCCGGGACTGGCAGAAAAGCACCGTGGGAGAACGGGCGCACTCCACGGGCGGCGCCCGCCGTGCCCGCCCGTGCCGATGCCCCCGGTGTCATGGACCGCGGACTGAGCTGGGGAGGAGCGGGCACGGGCGGAGTGGTGCTCGGTGCCGGAAGTCCGCTCGGACGGGTGGCCGGCACCTCCCGGGGGTTGGCTGGTCCGTGCCGGTCGGGTCCGGGCCGTCGAGACCGGTGGGGGGAGGGGGGAGGCCCCGGCCCCCACGCGGATCGCTCCGGTCGGGCGCGGTTGCTCTCTCGGCGCCGGCCGTGCGCCTGCCGTGGGGGGGGGGGGGCCCCCCCCCCCCCCCCCCCCCCCCCCCCCCCCCCCCCCGGGGGGGGGGGGGGGGGGGGGGGGGCCCCCCGGGGGGGGGCCCCACCCCAGCCCGGCGCGCCCCCCCCCGGGGCG